>CAMPHX010000001.1 GCA_946886085.1 uncultured Flavobacteriales bacterium
ATCTCCTCCTGTTTACCTTAATCTTTATTTACTTATTTCTGCTAATTATGATTCAGGAAATTATATAGAAGCACTAAAAATGCTTTCCAGAGTAATTAGCATATTTCAGGCAAACACCTATTTTACCCAACAAAAAAATCCAGAAATGCAAAGTCCTCTTGAAAAATTAACATTTGAAATCTTCAACTTACCCATTAATGAGCTAAGTCATATCTGGAGTGGAATAGGAGCCAAATATGTGCCTTCCATAGTTTATAAAGTAAGGATGATTAGTATAAGAGAAGACTTAATTACGAAAGAAGTTCCTGGATTATCAGGCGTTCAAAATAACCCTCAAGCAAAGACCAGTTAATATGAATTTAAACTATCATAAATGGATGCAACTGAAAGTAATGAACAATTACTTTACAGACGGGGTTTGTGCTGATTTTGGGATGATACCCTTTAAAAGTACTTCACGTGATATGAAAAATTATCAAATTTTAATGAAAAAAGAAGCAAGTACTTTTTCGTTTTATGCAGGAATAAATATTCAGGAATCATTTGCCATCAATACCAACTTTAATGGATTAACAGATTTTTACTTCCAGTTGGTAAACAAAGATGAACTATTTTTTAATTATACAGCCATTCCATCAGTCAATGAACAACAACTTTATTATTTTGAAAATGCTGTTAATACCTCTAACCCTCAGTTTTTTCAGAAATCAGCATTCGTAACTCAACAAGACCTTCTTGGATATAAACCCAAAACATTTAATATACAATTACCTGATAAAGAGGTGCTTGTTGAAATAAAAACAAACAACAACGAAGTACTTACAACAACCATTGATGGCACTAAAGTTAAAAATTACTTAATCAGCTTAAAACAATATGATGATGGCATTTATCAATTATGGATAGATGATCAATTACAACAAACATTTTTTATGTCTGACGAAGCAGTAGCTCAAAACTGTATAGGCATTATTCGGCTTAATATGCAGGAAATTATTGCTCAATATTCTAGCAATACAGTTTATACCATCAATTTTAATGCACGTTCCGTTTTTTGGGAATATCAAGTAGTGGTTCAAAAAAACAGAAAAATTAAAGTAATTAAAATGAATATATCAGGGCTCACTGATGAAAAATATCAGGGACCTGTTGAACAAGAGATAATAGGAGGACAAACAGCACAAGTATTTACTACGGCTAATCCTTTACCATTACAAAATAAATTAGAAGAAAGTCCCCAGTTACAAGTAACCTATTCCAACGATTTCTCTAACAGAAAAAATCAGATGGAGATTAAGTTGCCTAACCCCAATGCAGAACAAATAAAAAAGTATAATCAAGGAGAGAATGAAGGTTCATTCTTCTCATCAACAATAGTGTATGTTTAACCCTTTAATAAATTAAATCTATGAGTACAACTATGAAAACCCCCGGGGTTTATATCCAGGAACTGGATGCCTTTGGGAATGCTGTCGTACCTGTTCCAACTGCCGTACCGGCATTTATTGGATACACAGCACAAACATCTTTCAACGGAAAAAGTCTGTTGAATAAAGCAGTAAAGGTTACTTCGTTAGCCGAGTTTTTAATGATCTTTGGACCTACTGCACCGCAGGTTCAATATAAAATCACTTCAGCCATTTTACCCGAGCGGATAGATAATTTGCAGAAAGTAGTAGATGCAACAGCAAAAACATTAGCTACTGCTAATGAAGCAGTGACAAAAGCTACAGATCCAAAAGCTACACCTCCTAAAACGCCTACACAGGCTCAAACGGATGCAGCAACAGCGGCAAAAACAGCTAATGATAATGCCATAGCAGCTTTAACTGCAGCTCAGGCTGATCCAAACATTGCGGCTTTATTGGCAGCTCAGGCTGCATTAACAAAAGCACAAACAGCAGCAGCAGCAGCAACTCCACCAACTTTAGCAGATGCAGATGGTGAATTGGCAGCAGCTGTAAAAGCGGCTCAAACAACGTTGGATAATATTGCTTTAAATGCAGATTTTACAACCGCTGGATTTGCTTATAATATTGATACTACTACCGTTAATTACAGAATGTATAGTAGTATCAAATTCTTTTATGAAAATGGAGGAGGAGACTGTTACATAATGAGTATTGGTGCTTACGATTATTCAAAAACTGCCATTACAGATACTACAGACTTCATGAATGCTATTACCTTGTTGAAAAAGGAAACAGAACCTACCATGTTAGTGATTCCTGATTTAGTAGAAATTATGGATCCAACAGCAGATACTAGTTCTGCCACTTATCTACAAGATAAATATGCAAATGCTTATTCACTTCAAAATGAAATGATTAATCATTGTGGTGAAATGATGAACAGAGTAGCTATCTTAGATATTCCTGGAGGTTACAGTGAACCACTAGTGGGAACAACGAGCGTTCAACAATTTAGAAACAGTGTAGAACCATTAGACCCTAAATTTAATAGTTATGCAGCCGTTTATTACCCTTGGTTACACACTACGGTTTACCAAACATCAGAAATATCTTATCAAAACATCAATAAAGCTTCTTATGATGTGGTAACAAGTATGCTGAATGTAGAGTTTACGGATAAAAATGGAGTATTAAATCCGGATATGAGTAAAATTATTTCAGCTTTTACATCTGATCCTAAAACAACTCCTCAGCAAACAACCTTAGATAAAGCTGATTTAATACTTCAAAATTTAAGTAAATCTTATCAATTGTTAACAGGAGCAATTATGTCAAATATGAATTTGATGGCTCCGAGTGCAGGTATGGCGGGAATTTATACTTCAGTAGATAACAATGAAGGAGTATGGATAGCACCGGCAAATGTAGGAATACAAAGCACTATTATGCCTGCTATTAAAATTGATCATGCAGCACAAGAAGATTTAAATGTACCAATTAGTGGTAAATCAGTTTGTGCCATCAGAGCATTTACAGGTAGAGGCAATCTTGTTTGGGGTGCCAGAACATTAGATGGAAACTCAAATGATTGGCGTTATGTAAACGTAAGAAGAACATTAATTTACATCGAACAATCAGTACAAGATGCTGCAAAAGCTTATGTATTTGCACCTAACGATGCAGGAACATGGGTAAATGTAAAAAGCATGATTGATAGTTTCTTAACCGGACTTTGGAAACAAGGTGGATTAGTAGGGCCTAAGCCCGCTGACGCATTTTCAGTAAGCGTAGGATTAGGAAGTACAATGACCGGAGAAGATATTCTTATGGGAATTATGAGAGTAGCTGTTAAAGTAGCTGTTTCTCATCCTGCAGAATTCATTGAAATTACATTCCAACAAGAAATGCAAAAAGGATAATCAAATTAATAATTAATTAAATAATATAAATTTTAAAACTATAATATTATGGCAGATGATGGATCAGCTCAAGGTAGTAATTGGCCACTACCAAAGTTTTACTTTACAGTAAAATTAGGCTCACAAGACAACACAGTTTCATTCCAGGAAATTTCTGGATTAGAAACAGAAACACAAGCGATTGAATACAGACATGGAGATAGTAAACAATTTTCTACTATTAAAATGCCGGGAATCGCTAAAACAGGAAATGTAACCCTTAAAAAAGGCGTTTTTGTAAAAGACAATAATTTCTTTAAATGGTATGATGCCATTAAAATGAATACCATTAAAAGGGAAACAGTTACTATTCAGTTATTAGATGAGAAAGGAAGTCCTACGATGACATGGACTTTAACTAATGCCTGGCCTACTAAAATTTCAAGCCCTGATATGAAATCAGATGCGAATGAAGTAGCAGTGGAAACATTAGAATTAGCTCATGAAGGATTAACCATTGCAAATGCTTAATAAATGAGTGAAATATATCCACCAGTAGCATTTTATTTCCAGTTGTCCTTTTCCGGTGTTACCGGAAAAGCAGATGCTTCTTTTAAAGAAGTATCGGGAATATCATTGGAAAGAGGGATAGAAGAAATTACAGAAGGTGGGAATCCATACATTCATCGGGTTCCCACTGCTGTAAAATACACCAATCTGGTATTGAAAAGAGGGTTGGTAGCTAAAGACTCTGCAGTTGCTAAATGGTGTTTAGACCCTATAGGAGGGATTTCATTAGGACCTGTTTCATTAACAGAAACCATTACCACAAAAAACATTGTGGTTAAATTATTAAATGAGCAAGGAACCCCTTTAAAATCATGGAGTTTTGTAAATGCCTGGCCTGTAAAATGGTCTATTTCCGATTTTAATTCAATGAACAATGAGATAGCAATAGAAACCCTTGAGTTTGCCTATAGCTATTTTAAAATTCTTTAATCCACCAACTGATATGGCAATAGAAATTCGAGAACTAGTGATTAAAGTTAAAATTGAAGAATCAGTACAAGGAACCAATGAACGCTTGGACATAGAAAAAATAAAACAATCGATTTTAAAAGAATGTAAAAAAGAAATTAAGAGAGAACTAAACAGAAAAAAAGAAAGGTAATAGATGCATGACAGATTAAAAATAGCTGCGTTTAAGGATAACAAATATTCTTTGCCTCCTAAATTAGCGACTGTAGTAGTCATTAATCCGGCATCTTATACCCATGAACACAAAGTTAATTATAACGAAGATGTGCCCATTGGAGCACCCGGGACCCCTTTAATGTTTAAAGGAATGCCCCCGGAAACCATTTCTTTTGATATTTATTTCGATGCCACAGGAGCAATAGAAGCGCCTACCTTAATGCCGGTAAACAAAATACCCATAGGCATACAAATAACCCTTTTCAAAAAAGTATGTTTTGAATATAATGGAGACATTCACGAACCTAATTATTTGATTATCAATTGGGGGTCATTGGTTTTTAAATGTAAATTATCCTCCTTAAAAGTGGAATACACCTTATTTCAAAAAAACGGAATCCCATTAAGAGCGAAAGCTTCCTGCTCTTTTATAAAAGCAATAGATGCAGCAACAATTGCAAAAGAAGCCAATAATAAATCCCCGGATTTAACCCATTTAATAGAAATAAAACAGGGAGACACCTTGCCTTTAATTTGTAATAGAGTATATGGCGATCCCAGTTATTATATGGAAGTAGCCCGATATAATAACTTGGTCAATTTTAGAAAATTAGTACCTGGTACAAAATTGTATTTACCACCCATAAAGTAAAAATATGCCAATCTCCCCGTTAATAGAAGAAACCAATGTTTTCTCTTTCAGTATTCTTTCTGCTGGAAGTGAAATACCTTCTACCTATGAGATAATGTCAATGAATATAACGATGGGGATTAGTAAATTATCCAGTGCAGAAATTACAGTAAGAGATGGAAGCAGTGCCAGCCAAACATTTGAGGTAACAGACTCAGACACCTTTAAGCCGGGCACCGAAATAGAAATTAAATTAGGCTATCAATCTAAAAATGATAGCATTTTTAAAGGAGTAGTGACCAAAGAAAGTATTACGGTAAGTGAAGGAAGTGTCTCTAGCTTGAAAATTAGTTGTAAAGACAAGGCAGAAGTGCTAACAATGAACAAAGAAAAAGCAACTTATTTAAAGAAAAAAGACAGTGAAATTATTCAAGAAATTATTGGAAATGTTTCTGGTTTAACAGCTGATGTTACAGCTACCACTTTGGTGAACGAAGAAATAGTTAAACCTAAAATATCAGATTGGGATTTTATTAATATGCTGGCAGAAAAAAACGGAATGATAGTGACAACCGATGCCGGTAAAGTAACAGTGGCTGTTCCTGATGTTTCAGCTACCCCCGAACTACAGATTCAGTTTGGATATGATATGATTGAGTTTGATTCTGAAATAAATGCAACAGAACAATATTCGGGTGTAGAATGCAGTGCATTTGACCCGGCAACTCAAAAAATGATAACGGCAACAGCTAAAGATCCAACAGTAAATAAAGAAGGTGACCTTACAGGATCTACCTTATCTTCCGTATTATCGGCAAACCCTTTAAAACTCACTAAATCAGCACCCTTACCTCAGGATGAATTACAAGCCTGGGCAGATGCTACATTACAACGATTACGTCTATCTCAATTTACAGGAACTGTTACCTTTCATGGTTCACCCAAAGCAAAAGTTAATTCATTGATTAAACTGTTGGGATTAAGTGATCGATTTAATGGAGATTCCTATATTTCAGGAATTACCCATAGCATTAGTGGTGGTGGATGGACAACTACCGCAGAAATAGGAATGTCTTCCGAATCATTTGCAGAAAAGAACGAATTATTAAATCCCGGATCAGAAGGAGTGAGTCCACCGGTGCATGGCTTACAAACCGGAATTGTAAAAAAAATAAATGCCGATCCAAACAATGAGTTTAGAGTTCAGGTGCAACTGCCAATTTTAGGAGATGATAGTGACCCTATCTGGGCAAGATTGTCAACCTTTTATGCGGGCAATACTTTTGGAGCTTATTTTATGCCGGAGGTAGATGATGAAGTCATCTTAGGTTTTATGGATGATAATCCATCCTATCCCATTATTTTAGGAAGTGTTTTTAGTAGTAAAATTCCGGCCCCGGAAACACCTGATGAGAAAAACACCATTAAAACATTGATAACATCGAGCAAACTCCAATTAAAATTTGACGATGAAAACAAAGTGTTTACAATTCTTACTCCCGGAGGAAATACCATGGTATTTAGCGATAAGGATAAAGGAATTACAGTAACCGACCAGAATAAAAATAAAATAGAAATGAAAGATGCTGGAATTACGCTAACAGATAAAAGCAACAATACAATAGAGATGACCAGCAGCGGAATAACAATCAACAGTAAATCTAAACTTACATTAAAAGCAGCCCAAGAAGTAGATGTTCAGGGAGCTTCCATTTCAGTAAGTGCAGATGGATCTACTGCAATAAAAGGATCAACAGTAGCAATAAATTAATTATGGCAAAAAATAATTCATTTTTAGGAAAAGGATGGAGCTTTCCACCCACATTTCATAACAACGGAATTGTTGGTGTGGAGATGGTAGAAAAAGAACAGGACATTAAACAATCATTAGAAATATTGTTGAATACTACCAAAGGCGAAAGAATTATGTTACCCGAATACGGTTGTGATTTACAATCGTTTTTATTTGAATCGATTAACGATTCCAAAATGCATCTTTTGCAAGAAATGATTCGGTCAGCCATTCTTAATTATGAACCTAGAATAGAATTACATGAAGTCATTATTGATCATTCTAGTTATCAGGATGGCATTATTCGGATTAAACTGGATTATACGATAGAAACGACCAATACCCGATTTAACCTGGTATTTCCTTACTATAAAGTAGAAGGAACAGGAATCCCACAATTATATCATAAACAAGTTACACAAAGTGTGGTAGCATCAGAACAAGAGTTACTATGATAGAAAGAAGAAATGGAACCATTAGAAATAAAAGATTAAACCAGGATCTTTTAGACAATTCCTTTCAAATTGATCAACGATCATTTTGGGACATAATGGGTTACATATCTTCGTATTTGCAAAAAATTAATTATTACGACCTCCATAATCAGCCGAGTAGAGATTGGGTAGCTATGATAGAAGGAGATCCTATTATTTATATGGTGTTAATAATTAATCAACCATTAACCGATTTAAACCAAATGGCTCAGAGTGTAAATGAGACCAAGGTTTGTAGCGTTGATAATTTAGAGATGGCAACCAATTTATTGAATTGGTATGATAAGATTAACGAATGGTATAAAAATCTTCTTAACCAAGGAGAACATCGATTAGCAAACAAGATAAAGAATGTATTATCCGATGTATTAGATAACCCTAAAAATAACCTGTTATTATTTCAACAAAAGTTAATTAGAGAACAACAAAAAACCGAATCGACACCAAAGGTGCATTTGTTAAAATCAATTCCTCCACCACCCAAACCTACGGGAGATGTTGATTTGGATAAAATGATCCATACCTTCCAAAAGGTAATTATGCACATTCAAAACTTTACCAAAGACTATTTAGAACAGAATATTTTAACAGCCAATAACCACATGCCTAATAATGCAATGTACATTGCATTTTCATTACTATTAAAGCGAGTACAAGGTGATATAAATTCGCTCTCAAAAAGGCATTTAGATTTTTATTACCAGGACATTCTTCAACAGAAAAAAAATAAAGGGTTACCTACCAAAACCACTGTTAGCTTTGATTTATTACCCGCAGTTCAATACTCATTAATAGAAAAAGGAGCTCAACTTACAGCCGGAAAATTATTTGGCAGTAAAACCGATGTGCTTTTTCAAACAGAAAAACCCATTGTGGCTTACCAAATGGAGTTGGTAGAACTGCAAACATTAACATTTAATTCCAATCCCTATATTCGGGTAGGAACAGACCAACCCTTAGTTTCATCCATATCCAAAAATGATTTAATTATTAAGGGTAAAGAAGTCGCTCCTCAGGATGAATGGTTTGTATTTGGAGCCAATAAACAAACACTTCAAAATACCCAAATTAATGAAGGGAAAGTCGCCAACTTAGGATTTATAATAGGCTCTTCTGTACTTTTTTTAAGTGAAGGAAAAAGAACAATAGATATTCAGGTAAACATGGAACCTGTTTCAGCTCAAAATACATTTTGGAACCTCTTAAATCAGATCAAAACCAATAGAAAAATTGGAATGGACACCGTTTTTTCAGCTGTTTTTGATCAAAGCCTTAAAATTTCATATACCACCAAAAAAGGATGGGTCAACTTTAATGAGTATGCCATTGAATATAATGAAGCAGCTAATTATTTTACCATTCAGTTGGTACTGGAGAATTTTGATCCTGCCTTAGAGCCAAGTGCTGAAATAGAACAACCATTAAAATGGCCTTCCATAAAAGTAGAGCTCAACGAATTTGCACCCACTTATCTTTATTCTTTTTGGAAAGGATTAGCCATTAATACCATTGATATTGATGTAGATGTTCAGCGGATACGAAACCTTTCATTGTATAACAATATTGGTAAAATGACTTTAGGAAAGGCATTTGATTTATTTGGACCTGTTCCAACCTTAGGCTCTTTTTTAATGATTGGTAAGAGCGAATTTTTTAAAAAACAACTAACAGCAATGTCTATTCATTTAGATTGGGATTCCGTTCCTAATGATTTTGGAGGATTTGATACCTATTATGATGCTTATCCAGAAGAGATTACCAATGATTCATTCAATGTTCAACTAACAGCACTTTCCAATAATTATTGGTTACCAACCGATCTTAAATTTGCACCTACATTTAATTTATTTGCTACCCATAACAGTATTACACCAGAAGGTTATCAAAGCGTTCAATTAAACCCTTCAACTGACATTGAATTAACTCAGTTTAGTGAATTGGGAACCACTCAGGATTTTAATTTACAAGATCCATTAAAATATGAAGTGACCTCTCAAAGTGGATTTATTAAACTCACGTTAACAAGCCCTAATTTTGGTTTTGGAAGTGATTTGTATCAGAAAGAATACATAGAAGTAGCCACTTATAATGCTAAAAATAAAACTCAACTTCCTTATCCCAACAAACCATTTATTCCAAAAATAAAAGATCTGTCGGTTGATTATAAAGCATCTGACACCTTAGTTTTTAATGAAGAATTATCAAAAACAACCATTTCGTTAGAAGCTGCACCGGAGTTTATGCACATTACACCATTTGGTATAGAAGAGATCATTAACAATCAGAATGTAAGCGAGCACACTTTGGTGTGCGATTACGAGCAAGAAGGATATTTGTTTATAGGATTAAAAGGAGTAAAAAGCAATACCACAGTAGCTATCTTTTTTCATTTTTTACAATCCAGTACCGGAATAAATATTGACAAAGATGCATTGACCTGGGAGTATTTTCAGGTAAACAGATGGGTAAAGTTTGAAGAAGGCAATATTATTTTAGATAAAACCAATGGATTTATAAAATCAGGAATTATAGAATTTCTGTTGCCAAAAGTAGAAGGCATTGGAGAAAAAGGAAATCAACAACTGTATTGGATACGAATATCTACCCCAAAAAATACCGCCTACTATCCTAAAATAAAAGGCATTTATTTAAACGCTGTAGAAGCAACTTGTATAAGTGATGATGGTTTGGTAATGGGCAAAGAAGTACCCGCAGAAAGTATTACAAAATTGGTGGGAAAATTTCCCGACATTAAAAAAGTGAACCAGCCTGTAAATTCATCAGGAGGCGTATTGCAAGAAGCAGAAGATCAGTTTTATACAGGAATAAGCGAAAGATTAAGACACAAAGGAAGAGCATTGTCGATTTGGGATCATGAACATTTAGTTCTCAGCAATTTTAACGATGTAAAAGTGGTAAAATGTACCAATTTGGACGAAACATTTAACCCTTTACCGGGCAAAGTAAAAATAATTGTGTTAAGTGCAAATTGGACCAATGATGAACGCCATTACTTTGATGTAGATCGACTTCAGCAAATGAAAACTTTCTTAAAAAAACTATCTACACCCTTTGTTGATATTGAAGTAGTGAATCCGACAGTAGAATATTTATTGGCCAACTGTGTAGTAGAATTTAAACCAGAAGACAATGGCGGTTATTACCTGAACTTGTTGAATGAAAATATTTCAGATTTTTTATCACCCATGTCCAGTATTGATAATGGATTGGGAGGAATAGGAGGTAGTGTGGTGCCAACCATGTTGGTCAGCTTTTTAGAAAACCTTCCCTACGTTCAAAACATAAAAAAACTAACCATAGAGCACATTGTAAGAGAAGGCATTAATAATTACTCTTTGGGAGTGTATAAAGATGGAGAAGAAATTAAAACCACCAAACCGTGGTCTATATTATCACCCGTAAAAGAGCATCACATTGTAAGCGTCATCAATAAAAATCAAAACTACGACTTGTTAGACGTAGGAGTGGGTAATATGGAAATAGGATTGGATCTTATTTTGGGAGATAATAATAACGATAATGCTACTGTAGTTCAATCATTAATAAAAGCTACTCATCCGGAAGACAAGATAACAGAGGTTAGCAATGATGCGATTTTAGTATTTAAAAATAAATAATTGAAAACATGGGAGAAAAACCACTTAATAGAGACAGCTTAAAATCCGTTTTCAGTAATGGAAGCAGGCCGAATGAGAATAATTTCGGAAGTCTTATTGATTCGATGGTAAATAAAGTAGATGATGGAATTTCTAAAAATTTAAAAGATGGATTAATCCTCTCTCCCGAAGGAGAAGAATCAGACCGTTTAGTCAGTTTTTATGAAAAAATACAAGACGATTTGCCTCAGTGGGGAATAGAATTGGTGCAGGAAGGACAACAAGGCTTGGGAATTACAGAACCCATTACCGCTACCGAAACCAAAACCAGGTTGTTTTTTGAAAAAGGAGGAAACATAGGTGTAAATACCTCTCAACCTCAAACCACATTTGAGGTAAATGGAATATTAGGAACCAATAGTAGAGTAGGAACATATAAAATTTCAACCATCCCTGCAGATGGAGCTTGGCACGATGTAATTACAGAACTAAACGGATGTTGTGCTTTTGAAATAATGGCTCAGGTAGGCAAAGAAAAAACAGGAAAGTATGCACTGTTGCATGCTCACGCATTGAGCACATTTGGCAAATCGAGAAATAAAATTAAAACCACACAAGCACATTATGGCTGGTGGTGGAATAAATTGGCGTTAAGATGGACAGGTACCACTTACAATTATTCGCTACAGTTAAAAACCAGATCCAATTATGGAGCCGATCAGGAAGTTAAATTTTACATCACCAAACTTTGGGATAATGAAATAATGGGACTTTTTAACCAACAATAAGTAAAATGTCGGAAGCAATCAATAAAGGATACATCACTAAAAAAGCCAAAGGTTCGGGAGAATACGAAGACCTTTATTTAGAAGGAATTGAATTGCTTCAAAAGCTTTCGAGTGCTCACTGGACAGATTATAACGAACACGATCCGGGAGTAACCATTTTGGAAAACATTGTGTACACCATGACCAATCTTTCCTACAAAGCAAACTTGCCGATTAAAGATATATTGGCAGAGTCTAAAGGCGACCAACTTGAATCAGGAGACAATGGATTTTTTATACCCTCCGATATTTTAACCACCAATCCCGTTACTATAGAAGATTTTAGAAAAATTTTTATTGATGACATTACCAATGTAAAGAACGTTTGGTTACAACCACAAATACAACAAAGTGATGATTATTCAGAACATCAACATCAAAAAAACTTAAAAGGGTTGTACCATATTTTCGTTGAAATGTATGATTACGCAACCGATCCTGTTACCCTTCAGGAAGAAGAAAATCGCATTATTGGAGAAGTAAGAGAACTGTATCATGCACATAGAAATTTATGTGAAGATTTGTACGATGTTACCATTTTAAAACCCTTTCAGTTACACATGAAACTGAAATTGACTTTAGGCGATTTTACAAGTGGAGAAGAAGTATTTGCCCAAATATTTTTTAAAGTAAACGATTACCTTACCCACGAAGTTCGTTTTTATTCGTTGTGGGAACTGCAAAATAAAAATGAGGATATCAATACCATTTTTAACGGACCCTTATTAGAAAATGGATTTATATCCGACAGCGAATTAAAAGACCAATTAAATGTGATTGTTCCATCAGACATTGTTAAGATTATAGCAAAAGTAGAAGGAGTAATTAGTGTCGATTTTTTTGAACTATCGTATGAAGATGATCCCACCAATAATAAGAGTCGTACTGTTATTACAGAAGATAGCATTCCTATTCCGGCAAACTCTTCACCTATTTTATTATTTCCTGAAGTAAGCAGTCATTTGGTGTTGGAGCACGATGGGGTAAAATTCTTTCCCGACCTTTCAGAAGTACAAAAACAACTCTCTTATATTCAGGCAATGAACTATGGAAGTTTTAAATCCGTAGCACAATCATACAATACCATAGAGATACCAGAAGGACAGCCATTAGGATTGTCTTCTTATTATTCCATTAGAGAACAATTTCCATTAAATTATGGAATAGGAGAGTTTGGATTACCTACCGGACTTCCTGAAAGCAGGTATGCACAAGCCAATCAATTAAAAGGCTATTTAATGCCTTTCGATCAGTTAATGGCTAATTTTTTGGCTCAAATTGCCAATATTTATCAAATATATGATACCAACGAAAAAGACATCCATTCTTATTTCTATCAGGAATTAGAAGATATGCCCGAATTGGTTCATTTGATAAAATCCCACGAAAAAGAAAGCAATGAAGATGCACTAACTAACTGGAAAAACACGCTAAAGCAGTTAAATACAGATATTGATACTTCAGCTCTTGAACGCTTAAATAAAGTGGCAGACCATATACTGGCAAGATTTGGAGAGCAATTTCCTATCTATTCCCTAAAAAAGATTCATATTAATTGCTACGGAAAAAAATTAACCACCCAAAAATTTGAAGATGACCTGTTAGGATGGAAAAAAACTTTAATTTCTAATTACGGGCAGTTAAGTTATAACAGAGCAAAAGCTTATGACTATACTCAACAATTAACCATAAAAGATGATGTTGAGGCAGAAGATGTAAGAAACAGTATTACCCCCGGCATTGTTCAAAAAACAGCCATTTTAATGGGGATTAAAAATTATAAAACTCGTTTTTTATCCAAAGTAGTAGCCGATTCTGGAATCAAAATATATCAGAAAAAAGAAGGGATGGAAATCATTAGTGAAAGGTTGGAAGTTGTTTATTCAAAAGCAGACATTGAGGTAACTACCATAGATGATATTGTTATTATTGATGAAACAGTCGAAAACCTCAGAGATTCTTTTTATTACTTAGGAAATTCAGGTCATATTTTAAAAGAAGTACTCAAAAATGGAGTTCAGGTAGAAAATTACCAAATTAAACAAACGACCAATGATAAAAAGAATGCCTTTTATGTGTTGTTTAAAGGCGAAAAACAATCCAGTGTAGTTCATATTTCCGATTCAGAAGAAGAAGCCAAACAAGCCATTGATTACTCCATTAATTTTCTGGTAGATTTAAATCAAAAAAGTGAAGGACTTTATTTGATTGAGCACTTATTATTAGCACCTCCGTATCACGGAAACTATTTTGGATTTTCTATTTCGGTTCCTTTAGCAGACGGAAAACAAGTGGAATTTAATCAGGTAAAATTACAATCTAACGGAGATAGAAATACGTGTGTAAATACCATAATCAATAATTTAATAGGAGCAGGTACTTTACAATTGCGGGTAATTGGTAAAGAAGATCATTACATGATTCAGATACTCACCAAAGCAGGAGAGCAACTGGCCGAAACCACTAATACTTATAGTGAGAAACAAGCCGCACAAGATGAAGCTGATAATATCGTAAAACAACTCTATACATTTGAGCCCGGTCAGTTTAAAAATTCAGTCAATTATTTTGCCCATTATGGAGAGAATAAAGTAGATGAAACATTTTTCTCATTTCAAATGAGCATTGTAATGCCTTCATGGCCGGTACGATTTCAGGACGATAATTTCAGAACCAAGTTAGAGAATATTATCTATGAACAAGCACCGATACACATTGCTTTTCAATCGTATTGGTTGGATTTGATGGCGATGGCAGAATTTGAGAAAAGTTACTACAAATGGTTGGGATTAGTTTCAAATAATAAGCATGAAGAAGAGCAAATGAATCATGCTTACGAAATCATCACCAAAATTCAACAACATTATCACCAAAAAAACAATTGACCGATAAAATAGAACATATCATCAAAGCACAGCAATATCATATTGTACTTGACAAAGAAGAAGAAGCACATCAAGTACAATCTCAAATTAGTGTATTGCAAGAATCCCGAATCAATAGTTTGTTGGAGACGATTTTAAATAGATTTTCTAATGAAGACAACATTTATCAGTTTGATAGCATAGAGTTGGATTTAGGAGTAATTAGAAAAGCCAATTATGAAAATGAGTTGGTTTATCGCTTAGAAGAAGAATTGACCAAATATTTTAATGCAAATATTACCGACAACGGCACACTAAGAAGTGGGAAAGTAATTGTATTGAATGATCGTAAATTAGAACAGTTTGAACACTTTATATTAAATGGACATCTCAACTGGGAATCATCAGCAGCTAAAGCTCCATCAACACTTTTAAAGGAATTGATGGTAGAGAACAGAATAGGTTTAGTGAACTTGTTGAATGAACATGGAAAAAAAGAACCCGTTCGTAAAAGGTTAATTTATCAGTTCAATGAAGAGCCGCTGGAAAGTATTGTAGCAGCAGTAGCAAAAACAGAAAGTATCTACATTATTTCTTATAAAAGAAATATGCTGAAACATCAGCAACAACATCACTTTATAGATACAGCATACACCACCTTTAGAAATGCTGTATGGGAAGTTATTTTGGCTTATTTATTTGTTGAATCGAACAGTTATTACAACAAGAAAAGTTTTTTACAATACTTGATTAAGAAAATTGCCGAGAAATATAACCTTACTTATGAGTTATTGTTGAATGCTCTTTTGGAGGGAGTTGCCTCAGAACAAAAAGCCTCCAATGAGCTAGAGTTTAAAAAAATAATTATTGAACTAAAAACAGAACATCAACAACAAGAAAGCAAATCAGCAAAGTCAACCACTAAAAAAATAGCGGTTAAAGAATGGATAAACCAAGTTGAGCATTATTTGAAATTTGGATCCTTTCATTCCAACTTTCAATATACCTCAAAAACAGCATTTAACCATCAATTTGAATGGATACTTCTCACTAAAGATTCAATTTTGGTTCATCATATTACCAATTGGCTCAACAATTCTTCAATAAGCGATCGACTATTGACAATCCTTAATGACAGGGTATTGAATCAACTCATAAAAAATGTTTCCATTCCTTTTATAACCGAAAGCATCGATTTTTTTGAACACATTCAGAAAAACAGAAGCATACTTTCATCTTCATCGAGTGCCTTATGGAATGAAATAGAAGTAAAAAAAGCCCGACTCATCATCGGCTCATTTGTAAGTGAACAATACTTGGGAAAAGAGGTTTTACCCGATTTACTAAAAAATTTAAAATACGAATTAGATGCAAAACAAGCTGTTCTTTTTCAGTTACTTACAGAAGTTCAGGAAAAGCTTCCCGCAAAATATTATCAGGCAATAGAGAAATTTTTGGTTACTTTTTCTACCGTTCATCCCGAAAAAAAGCAGCCCATAGCAGATAAAAAAATAGTAGAAAATATTACCCAAACCATTCGTGATTTTACCAATAACAATGAAGTAGAATTGTGGCATTATTGGATCAATCAAGAGTTGCCAAAATGGATGGTAATAACAGGTTTAAAAAAGCATGCACTATTAATCCTGCTAAAAGGTCAGTTAATCAAACAAGTAGCACAGCCTCAGATCATCACTTTTATAGAGCAGCTGGAAATAAGAGCTTTTCAACAAAATACAGCTTCTGCAGATTCATATCCACCACAAGGTGAACTCACTGAAAAGGACTTCTTTTTAAACAAGAAGTTGGAGGCTAAAAATATAGTGATCAGCCCATTAATTTTAGAATTACTGGAAAAGAACATTTCAGCAATAGTGAGTCAAAAGAAACTATTTTCGGAGTGGAGCAAAGAAGTGGTTGAGCTATTTCAGCAAATCAGTAAAAAATACAACATTCCGTTTACCACCATTTTTGAATTGGTGGTTCAACAGTTAAAGCAAGCTACCGAAAAAAAACGATTGTATCAGCAATTGATTTATTTACAATCATCTACCGTTTTTACAGCTCTTACCCAAAAAGTGGCAACAAAAGAAAAAGAACAACATCAACACAGTAAAGTTTATTATGTGTTGGAAAAAGGATTATTACCGTGGTGGGCAGCGGCTTATTCTTGGGATGAATTTAACCTTGATTTTACTCAATTATGGAATTCTTCCACAGGTAAAAAAGAGTTAATTCAATTGCTTCATAAAACAGCAGGAAAGATTTCGTTACCAACCATATTGAATAAAATTAATTTAGAGGAGGTGTGGAAAGAACTGGACAGATCATCCCATAAAATATATACTGTTTTAATGGTAAAGATTCACGAGCTGTTTAAACAGCAAATGTTACCAGCAGGAATTATTACGCTTCAGGAATATCATCAGTTTAATGAACAAGCCTTTAAAATTTTAGCACAACAACAAGCCTCAGCAAAAACAGGTGAGCTGCTTTTTAACTTTATTAAACAATGGATATCATCCGTTAACGAAGCAGAACAGACCACTATTAAGAACCTGTTCATTCGCATTATGCAACAAATAGGAAGAACAGCAACACAGGTTGATTTAAAAAATGAAATCCAAAAATGGGAGAAGGAGCTTGCCAACATTTCTGAAAACAAAAAAACAAGTACCACATTGCCCATTGCTAATTCTGTTCAGGAGTTTTTAGCCAACCATGCCCTTGCTGAACAATGGGAAAGTTTATCCTTATTAGGACAGCTAGAAAAAATGAGGCAAACAGCCGCTGTGGAGTGGAAAAATATACTACATCAAACTACATTACGAGAAAGTTTAGTGGAAGAGTTGGACGAACAAGCGTTTTTAAAACTGATTCACCTTAATTTAAATACCAATCAACAGCAGTTTTTAGTAGAATCGATGTCAGTAATAGAATGTAGCATTCCTTTTATTTCGTCACGAGAGTTGAGCATCTTAAAAAAACAATATTTTCAATTAATTCTTTTAAAACTAAGTACAGGTGGTTTTAATGCCTGGACAATAGAAAACTGGAGTACACTTTTATTGCAATGCATGGGAAATGTGTTGGGTGAAAGTAAAAGCAACGAAGTTTTATTAAAAATAAATGGAAAGTTGCTGGCTGAAAAGGGCGATCAATACAAAAGTGGAATCATTTTGTTAGATCAGATGCACCGAACCATTATGAAGAAGGATGAATTAGAAGCCGCCCTTATTAAAAAGAAGGAAGAGGAAGAAGATTATCGAAAGTTAGGAGAAGAAACACCAAGAGAATTTTTAGACCCTATTTTTATTAAAAATGCAGGACTAATTATTTTGTCACCTTATTTAGGAATGCTATTCGAAAAATGCGGATTAATGCTTCAAGGAGAATTTATAGACGAAGAAAGTAAATTTAAAGCCGTTCACTTATTAGAATATGCAGCTACCGGAAAAACAGGAAAAGAAGAACACGAATTGGTCATTAATAAATTGTTGTGTGGGGTGAATGTAACCGATCCTGTAGAACGAAACATAGAATTATCCGATACAGATAAAGAAATAGTAAACGGTTTATTGACTGCTGTAACACAGCAATGGAAACCCTTAAACGGAACATCGATAGAAGGATTACAGCTTTCTTTTTTGCAACGAGATGGCAAACTCGAAGAAGAGAACGAACAATATTTTTTAAGAATAGAACAAAAAGCATTTGACATGTTGTTGGATCAGATTTCATGGAACATCACCAGAATTAAATTAAGTTGGATGCAAAAAATGTTAATTATAGAATGGAGATAATACAACAATCAGCACATACCATTTACCACGAAGTGATGTGGTTCGAAAGAGTAGTAGATACAGCTCTCACACTTTATTTTAAAAATGAAAGTGAGTTCGATTCCATTTATGCCCATCAACCACCAGAAATAGTTACTGTTGATTCTCCTTACACTCAATTAATCCGAGAATATGAATTAGGATTTGAAGAAAGGTTGATATTAATTTTAGCCTTAATTCCCCATGTAAAACCACAATGTTTAGATGTGTTTTTAATTAAGAATCAAAACTTGGATTGTGAATTTTCTGAATTTGGAGGAGTTAAATCGACCATCAAGTCTGGATTTTTTCCAACCCTTGAAACCGCTTGTTTTATTTTGGGAGGATATGATTTTAATGCCCGATTTACTTTTTTAAGCGTCATTAAGAAAGAACATCTTATGTATAAAATGGGCATTTTAGATTATGATGCCGAACAGGATTTTGGATTGCACCAACCCTTAAAAATCTCCAATGAATATTTAGGATTATTGACCACAGGAAAAAAATACTTACCACAATTCGGAGCTAAGTTCCCAGCCAAAGAAATTTCTACCAAATTAAATTGGGAAGATTTAATTGTAGATCAAAACGTAATGGAAGATTTAACAGAAGTAAAAGATTGGTTGTTGTACAGTGATTTGATACTCAACGAGTGGGAATTAGACAACAAATTAAAACCCGGTTATCGAGTGTTGTTTTATGGACCTCCCGGAACAGGAAAAACAATGGCAGCATCATTATTGGGAAAAGCGACCAATCGTCCGGTTTTTAGAGTGGATCTTTCCTTGGTGGTTTCTAAATACATTGGAGAAACAGAAAAGAATTTGGGGCAACTTTTTGACGAAGCAGAGCACAAAGACTGGATTTTGTTTTTTGACGAGGCCGATGCATTGTTTGGAAAACGAACCTCTACCAAAGGAGCGAACGACCGATATGCCAATCAGGAAGTAGCATATTTACTACAACGGATAGAAGATTTTTCGGGATTAGTAGTGTTGGCAACAAATATCCAAACCAACATTGATGTAGCTTTTTCCAGAAGATTTCAGAGTATGATTCACTTTCCGAAACCCGGTAAAAAAGAACGAAAGTTGCTGTGGGAAAGACTGTTTCAGGACACCTTTGAACTAGAACCAGCCATTAATTTAGAAACCCTATCAGACGACTATGAATTGAGCGGGGGAGAGATGATAAATGTGTTGAGGTATTGTGCATTGGAAGCCGCCAAAAGAAATAAAAAAATAATTGAATTAAACGACATCATTATTGGTGTTAGAAGAGAATATAATAAATCGAATAAAACTATTTAATAAATGTTGAATTATGAATGCTGAATTTTAAATAAAGCCCTATTCAACATTCACAATAATGCATTAAAAATTAAAAAAATATGCCAGATCAAGTATGTATGGGAGCAATGATGACCTGCTCATATGGAGTAGCACCATGCCCTTTGGTGGTTTTGCCAGCCAATAAAGTAACAACCAGCAATATGCCAGCAGCAAATATTCAGGATTATAAGCCCATTGTAAACATTGCCACATTTGGAATGTGTAATTCAACCACTAATCCGGCTGTAATTGCACTTACAGCTGCAGCTCTTGGCGTTCACACTCCGGCACCTTGTATTCCTGCAACCACTTCACCGTGGTCACCGGGATCCAGTACCGTAAAACTTGCGAAACAACCCGCCTTAAATAATAGTTGTAAATGCAATTGCATGTGGGGAGGAGAAATTTCATTCACATCAGCAGGTCAAGTGCAATGTACAGTAGCAGAATAAAAAATGGAGAAAGTATTAAACATAACGGAAACAATATTAAACAGTCCTTATGTCAATATGTTTTTGGCGGTACTGTTTTTATATACCAGCATTACCGGGTTAATTGATAATTATCAATCCAACGTTAAAGGACTGACCATTCACCATGGTATTGCACTCTACGGTTTAGTGATGTTTTTAAAATCCATCATCACTGCTTTGCAAGCCATTAGTGGGATTAAAAAGGTTAAGGATGAGTTTAAAGAGAGACAATAATATTATTATTTATATATAATTTTTTTCGTGTAAATACCATGCTACAGCACTTATTCCTAAAGTTATACCGCCAGTCCAGAAATAACTTGTTCCTAATATTAATCCCGTTCCTATAGCTGCTGTAGTGGCAATTGCAGTTTTTTTAGGTTCATCTTTAGCATAAGCTTTAGCTTTTAGTAACATACTCTCAGAGACTTTTTCTCGATATTTAATCTCTTTTTTCAATAAGGTAGCCAATATCTGTAGATCTAAATTTGACATGGATTCAATATCAGATTCTTTTAATATCTTTCCTTTATATTCCATTTTTACATTAGAAACAATTGCTTCCAATTTCCAAAAGAGCTCGAACGTTTCAAGTTTTTCCGGGTCAATTTCCCCTTCGTTAAAATGTAGACCTCTTGTATACAAATCATTATCTGGGATAAGATCATGACCTAAATATGTAAAGTTTGATTTGGCAAATGTCTTTTGGTGATCTGCATCATACTTATCATATCCATCTCCAGCTTGCCCCCAAGGAGAAGGTGGCTTACCTTCAGCTCTACCTATAATAGCTGGCTTTATAGAAGGTCCTCCTTCTCCACCTTTGTTTTTTGCGTCTTTTGTAGGTCTAGATTCTATATTAATTGCATGATTCCACCCTCCATTTGTATAAGCTACGCATTGGAAATCTACATCTATATCGCTCCAACCATGGGGTACTGGTCCAGTCCCTTTAGGAATAACTTTTACTTGGTAATAAATATCATCTGGAGTTCCTGTTGATTTCTTTTTATTTTCTTCGAACAACTGTCCTTTTACATAATTCTCCATATAACTTTTGTGCTTGCTATTAGCATGAGCAGTTATTGGAAAAAGATTGGCAGCGATTCCTAATCCTCCCATTTGACCATTCATCAAATGTCCTCGAATCATTCGTTTTATTCCAATACTTTTAAGGGAAGACATAATACCAGATTGTACTCCAGAACCAGGTTCTGATCCTTTAATTTCATCAGTAGGATCCAATCTAGCTCTCATTTCATGTCCAACAATTTCTTTTTTAGCCCCTTTAATAGAATCTATATAATCAAATGTTCTAGGGAAATAATCAATTTTAGTTGCTCGTTGTATAACTCCTGATACAATACTTTTAGAATTTAGTTTACGTTGTATGATATTTGACCTAGCTATAGCTTTAGCTCCCATTACATCTGCTTCTCTTTCTAGGCCGGAATCATCATTAATATTCACTTTCCCTTTTAATTGTTTAGTTGTTTGTACCCTTCCTTGTTTTTGCTGTACCACATGCCAGGCTTCATGCGGTAAATGTTTTTCTTGCCCTGATGCAATATGTATTTGATTTCCTTGAGCAAAAGCATGAGCTTGTAGTTGTGCTGGTTGAGAGGAATTGTAATGCACTTTTACATCGCTCATAACCAATCCTGATAGATTTTCTATTCCAGATTTTAAGTTATCAGGCATGCCTGTATTGTTAGTTTTTCGTTGAATGGTTTGATCACTACTATAATGGTTAGCCATTTCTTGCAGTCTCATTTGCGCAACAGCCTCAGATCGATTATCTACAAATTGAAAGGTAGAATTACTTCTATTTGTCTTTTGAGGAATAGAACTAATCAAAAACCTATTTTCTCTTTCTAGTATTTTATCAGTGTAAATAC
>CAMPHX010000002.1 GCA_946886085.1 uncultured Flavobacteriales bacterium
AAATGAATGGCTTCGTATCAAGGCTTGTGAATCCCCGCCTGCGCCAAGCCGCCAAACGTTAGGCAACATGCTAAAAAAGCCAACGCACATTCAAGCACATTTGGTTTTTGCCGACACGCAAAGCCCAAACAAAAAAACAAAAGAGCTTGAATTTTGCCAACGCTCGAAGAAAGAATCGTAACTTTGAAAAAAAGAAAAATGCAGACGACATTATTTGAAAATATAATTAAACAAGACCAGTCAAAGAAAGAGATTTCTCATAAAGCAGAATCCTACAAAGGACTTTATGCAATGCACAAATATTGGGGAAAGAAGCCTTTCAATATTATGGCTGACTTTATTAAAAAATATACTTCCCCTAATGATATAGTGCTTGACCCATTTTGTGGTTCAGGAGTTAGTGTGTCAGAAGCTGTATTCAATGGAAGAAAAGGAGTAGGAATAGACATCAACCCCAGCTCTATTTTAATAACAAAAAATGTTATTCAAACTGTTGACACAAAGCTTGTTTTAAGCGAATTCAATAAAATTGAAGCGAAAGTAAAGGATAAAATACAAGAACTCTATTTAGTTGAAAGAAATGGTCAAAAGTATGAAGGTCAAAACTATTTATGGGAAAATGGAGAGCTAACTGAAATTAGATATTCAAACGGTACAAGAAAAAGGTATTCAGATGTTCCCAATCAACTAGATATTGATAAAGCTAAAGAAATAAGCTACGATAATATTAATACCTTTTTCCCAAAAGAGAACTTTTTCCACAATTCTAGAATCAATGCTAACAGAGAAAATAAAACTTCCGACCTCTTTACACCAAGAAATTTACTTGCTCTTTCATTGATATATAAAGAAATTGATAGCATTTCAAACATTCAAGTTAAAGACTTTTTCAAGTTTTGTTTTACGGCATCTATGGGGCAAGCAAGCAAAATGGTTTTTGTCATTAAGAGACGTAATAAAACAAAAGAAAATGGTTCGACTAAAATATCAGAGAAAAAAGAAATAGGAAGTTGGGTTATAGGCTATTGGATGCCAAAAGATTATTTTGAAAACAATGCTTGGACTTGCTTCGAAAACAGGTTTAAAAAAATCTATAAAGCTAAAAAGGAGCAAGGTAAATTGAGCCAAAATCATCAAGAAGGAAAAAGTTTTGAAGCTCTCGACAAAACAGATTTTCTTTTGGTTAAGAGTCCGTCACAAGACTACCTAAAATCACTACCTGATAATTCGATTGACTATATTTTAACTGACCCACCACACGGCAACAGAATACCGTATCTTGAATTGAGCTTACTTTGGAATAGTTGGTTGAAAGAGAATGCTGATTTTGAAAAGGAAATTATAATTAGCGAATCAAAAGACAGAAAGAAGGATAAATACGATTACAATAATTTAATGTATGCAGTTTTCCAAGAGTGCTTTAGAGTGTTAAAGCCTGAGAAAAAACTATCGTTTATGTTCAACAGCCTTGATGATGATGCTTGGATAAGTTCAGTTGAGATGTTTAGAAGTATTGGCTATAAATTGGAACTTATAGAAACTCTTGGCTATTCTGCCAACTCTGTTGTTCAAGATAATAGAAAAAATGGCTTGCAAACCGACTTCATTATAACTTACTCTAAGCCTCTGCATCCTATTAGTACTGATAGGTTAGAAATAATAAGATTTTTGGAATACCCTGAACTTGTAATAAAAATATCTGAACTAAAGGAAAAGGGCTATAAATCCTATCAAATTATGAATCATATAATGAAGGAGCTATTGTCTCAAGATAAATTTTTAAATGTTACAGAACTCATAAAAGAAATAGATAATGCCTAAAAATTTTGAATATTGGAAAAAGCAACACGACAGTGAAGAGCTTAAAGAATTTAACTCTGATAGACTTGGCACACTTTGGTTAAAAGTTAAGTCTATAGTTCGCAGGGAATATATAAATCAATTCTGTCAAGTCAATGATATTGAACTTGAGAACACAAGATTAAATGCTCAATTTAAAGAATTGTATCACATTCTTTCTGAGAATGTTGATGAATCTCACGAGTTACTTAACAATTTCATTTCCAATCAAAATACTTCTGAATTAGACGAGCTTGACACCGACAGCCTAGTTCAAGAACTATATAAGGTTGAAACATTTAAGTGGGGTGCTGACAATCAAAACGACTTGGGCAAGTATCTTGTCAAAAAGTACATAAAAGATAATACCTCTTATGATTATCTTATTGAACAAATGGAAACAGGAGTTCTTGGAACTGTTCAGGACTACCTTGTTTGTAGTTGGTACAACCATTGGTCAAGCATCTTAATAGAACACTTATTCAAATCTCACGAAGTAGTTTTACCAACTGTAGGACAAATAAAAAGTGTCGATTTCTTTATGAACGAGATTCCATTTGACCTTAAAGTAACATATCTACCAACAAATTTTATTGAATTTGAAAGAAAACAGGCTGACCTACGACCTGAATTGACAACACTTAAGCAAGCTGCAAGGGCTGCGGATATTAAATTCAATAATGATGATTCAAATCTTTACTACTCTTTAACCGAACGATTGAAAGACAAGGGTGGTCAAGCAGCACAGGCAGTTGCTGAAATAAGACAATTTAGATTGGACTTGATAGATAGAGTTAAGGCTGACCCGTTACTATTAGCCCGTAATCTTTATGAAAACCAGAGTGATTTTAGATTCGGTGCTGAAAACAGAATTTTTCTTATCCTAATCGACAGAACAGATTTTGACCAATCTTGGAAATTGAAAAGGAATGTAGATTTATTGGAACCTGCAATACACTCATACCTTGACACTTTTGAGCAAAAATCAACCAATGATTTGAAACTTGAATTTTACAAACAAGGTGATTCTGCAAGATTTCCTAAAAAATACGAAGTTTTGACTGATGTAATTATAGTAGAACGAGATAACTAAATGCCAACTCACATCACCCATACACATTGCCAAGTCACACCAGCCGACACGCAAACCAAAACTTGGCAAAGAGTATGTCTGTCCTACCGCACGGACGAAAAAGAAACAACGAAGGCACAACATTGTATAAGAGCAATAGCGGGTGTAGTGGTAAAATCAAGGTCTGTGCATTTAAGAAACTTTGGTGGTAGCGGACAGGTAATCGCCTTGAAATCCGCTACTGCTCTTATACTTGACCGTTGGGGTGCATTCAAAAAAAGACGACAATGGAAACAGACATAAAAAACAATCTGCTTGACCGCTTTGGGACAATTCCAAACGAGCAAGGACAAAAAAAGAGAATAAGAATTCATCAGGGTTGGTGGAGAATGAACATACTCAACGAGAGACCTGGACAACATCCAAAAAATTCCAACGACAATGTTTGCAATACAATTCTAAATGGTGAGCAGACCAAAAAGAATTTCTTAACAGAAAACTCAAGCAAAGCCGTTGACCTGACACTGCAAGAAAGACAAGATGAAGACGCTGGGCTAATGGAGCAAGACAGACTTTTCAACAACCTTCTATCAAGTCAACCGCTTTGCTTCAACTTTTTCGGAGAGTTAATGGCAGACACAGACTTTGGACTACGGGTGTTGCAAACTTGGTGGCCAGACTTGACAGAATTAAAAAGAGTAATCTTCGAGTTCGCACCAAAGGAACGTTTCACGAATGATAACTCTGCCTTTGACATTGCATTTGAGGTTGCTGTAGGAAACAAATCAGGACTTATCGGACTTGAATGTAAGTACACCGACACATTTTCTTCAACCGAATATGACAAGCCTGCTTACAAGGATATTTTTGAGAAATCAATCTCCTTTTCCGCCAATTACGATAGCCTTAAAACCAGTAAGTACAATCAGCTTTTTCGCAACCAACTTATTGCAGAGGGTTTAATCCAAAACAACAAATATGACTTTGTGCGGACTGGACTGTTTTGCTATGAGCAAGATAGCAGTGCCATTGAAACAGGTCAAGAACTTCAACAAATGCTGACCAAGCCCGACAGTTTCCAAATTATCACGTATCGCAACTTCATAGAAAATGTGCAGCGACTTGACCTTGAATGGTCAAAAAGAGAATGGACAATGTTGCTTTGGGCAAGATATTGTGGTACGATATTGAGCGAACCCGTTTTTCAAGAACTCCAAAATTAAGCGTGTTGCATTCGGCTAATCAAAATAATGACACTCGATTTTTCAAACTTGCCCTTGAACTTGAAAAACAATTCCAAAACGAGTTGATAGAGAATGAAATTCATTTCAGAGCAAGTCTAAACTCCCTTTCCCTCATTTCAGTTGGTGCAGACAAACCAGAACTGGGTGTTCCATGCAAAAATCACAACCCATGGACAAGAGACATTCTACGCACCTACATTAAGAAGATTCAAAGCAAATCCATCCCGAAACGACCAACACCTGAAAAGTCACTGCAAGCATGGATTATTAAAGAAGCTCAAGCAAATGACCACAAATTACCCTTTGACAATTCCATCAAATTCATTACATCAGAACTTGCTATTCACAACAGCAACGGAACCAAAATCGTATCGGACATTATCGGCTATGACACGGCCACAAATAAACTGGTCATAATCGAATTGAAATCGGACAGGCTTCTCAAAAGACTAATAGAGCAAGTTGACAGTTTTGAGGAAATAATCCATGACAACTTTTGGTTCTTTCACGACCTTGTAACGCTTCATGGCTTTGGAAAATTGGAGGAGGTTTCAAGGAAAGCAATCGTTTGGCCACACGAGCGAACATCGCCATTAGTAAAGCTAAAGGACTTGGATATTGCCGAATATACTTATCAGGAGAATGGCAACAGTTACAGCTTCATTGACCATTCTAAAAACAACACACACCGTTTTGCCCATTTGACCAAGTTTGACATTGAGGCTGACTTTGTAACATTCAGGGAACAAATAGTAGAGGAATATGGTGAGCAAAACCTTGAACAAACAATCTTGTTTTTTGAAAGAGCAGTTGCCCAAGCAAATAAGAAACTATTGCACAGTGCCATTGCAGACGCTCAAACAGCTTACACATTTTCTCAATTCAATTACGAGTATCGTATCGTTTATTTAATAGGCTTTCTATCACAATTGCACATTGACACGGAGGACTTTAGAAAAGCACGGGCGTACTGTGAACTTGGATACAAAATGCTTGACCCTGACGATACAGACTATGCTGACGATAAAGCGAAATTTGACGAACTAAAGGAAATAATTGACAGCGAAAGTTGGAAAGACGACAGAAATAAAAATGAATAAAAATAAGAAGAACGCACCCCAACAAAGGCTAAGAAAACATGCGGGCTGTCACGGTAAAATGAACATTACAACACATAATAAAACCCAGTACTCGGCTGACAAATACGTGTTCCAAAACCCGCACGTTTCTTAGCCAGGGCCGTTATAAGCAAGCCTAAAAGACGACCGTGCAACTACAAACAGACGACTGAAAACAAGAAAAAGTAAACCATTTTGACAGGTGACCAAAGACAGAGAAACGATATTACAAGCGGACAGATATTAATCCGACACGCTGACCGACCCTCTGTTTTTTATTTTTTTCCCACCGCTCATTTTTTAAAAACAATTTTAACCAGCCGCACGGTCAAGCACATTTGGTTTTTTCCGACACACAATCCAACGCCAAAAAACCAAAAGAGCTTGCCCTTACCCACCCACGACAATATAGTGGACTTTTACACTATTCGACAATGTATTTTTACTATCTTTGACCCGACAAAATTTAATAAGGCTTCAAATGAACAGAATTAAAGAAGTTCTGAAAGAAAAAGGCATCTCGCAAACTTGGCTTGCCCAGAAACTGGACAAAAGCTATAACACGATAAACGAGTATTCTCGAAATGTGAGACAACCGAGCCTTGAAGATTTGTACCGAATTGCAAAAATTTTGGACGTTAACGCCAAAGATTTATTGAAAGAAGAATGAGTAAAGAGAATCAAATAGAACTAAATCTCATAGAGCAACTAAAAGGGCTAAAATATAGTTACCGCCCCGACATAGTTGACAGAAAAACGCTTGAACAAAACTTCAAAGCAAAATTTGAAGAACTCAACCGTGTTCACTTATCAGATAATGAGTTTTTGAGACTTCGGGAAGAAATCATCAACTCGGATGTGTTTGTTGCATCAAAAAAATTACGTGAAAGACAATACTTTCAACGTGAGGACGGAACGCCTTTACATTACACTTTAGTAAATATCAAAGATTGGTGCAAAAATGATTTTGAAGTTATCAGTCAGTTACGCATCAACACAGAAAACAGCCATCAACGCTACGACATCATTTTATTGATAAACGGATTGCCAGTGGTGCAAATCGAGTTGAAGAAACTTGATATTTCACCAAGAAAAGCAATGCAACAAATTGTGGATTACAAAAACGAACCTGGCAACGGTTACGGAAATTCATTGCTTTGCTTTATGCAGTTGTTTGTTGTGAGCAATCGAACTAACACATATTATTTTGCCAACAACAAAATACAGCATTTTCAATTTAATGCAGACGAACAGTTTTTGCCGATTTACCAATTAGCAGACGAAACAAATAAGAAAATTACACACCTTGATTCATTCACTGAAAAATTTCTAAGCAAGTGTACGCTTGGAGAAATGATAAGCAAGTATATGGTTTTGGTAGAGAGCGAACAAAAATTGCTCGTAATGCGACCGTATCAGATTTATGCAGTAAAAGCAATTGAAGAATGTGTGAAACAAAACAGAGGAAACGGATATATCTGGCACACTACAGGTAGCGGTAAAACTTTGACCTCTTTTAAAGCTTCTACCCTTTTAAAGGACAATCCCGAAATTGAAAAATGTTTGTTTGTGGTTGACCGTAAAGACCTTGACCGACAAACCAGAGAGGAATTTAATAAATTTCAGGAAGGAAGTGTGGAAGAAAACACCAATACAGAAACTTTAGTAAAACGTTTGCTTTCTACAGATTATGCCGACAAGGTGATTGTTACTACCATTCAAAAATTGGGCTTGGCATTAGATGGAACTTACAAAAAGAACTATAAAGAAAGGTTAGAGCCATTAAGCAAAAAACGAGTAGTTTTCATCTTTGACGAGTGTCACCGTTCACAATTTGGAGAGAATCACAAAGCGATTAAAGAGTTTTTTCCAAATGCTCAATTATTTGGCTTTACTGGTACACCTATTTTTGATGAAAACGCCACTTACAGCATAAGAGAAGGAGAATATGCCTCATACAAAACAACGGAGGACATTTTTCAACAAAGGCTGCACGCTTATACTATTACCCACGCAATAGACGACAAAAACGTTTTGCGATTTCATATTGATTATTTCAAGGGTAATAAAAACCAAAAACCCGGAGAAGCAATTTCAAGGCAAGCAGTAGTTGAAGCCATTTTAAATAAGCACAATGCAGCCACCAATTCAAGAAGATTCAACGCTGTTTTGGCAACGGCTTCAATCAATAATGCCATTGAGTATTATGAGCTTTTCAAAGAATTACAAAAGAAAAAACAAACGGAAAATCCTGAATATGTTCCGTTAAATATTGCTTGTGTGTTTTCTCCGCCCTCTCAACTTATTGCAAAACAGGGAGACCAACAAAGTCAGAAAAATGCAGCCGACATCAAGCAATTGCAGGAAGATTTAACACAGGAGCGTGAGGATAACAAACAAAATCCAGAAGAAAAGAAAAAAGCTCTGACTGAAATTATTGAAGATTACAACAGGCAATTCAATACCAATCATAGCATTAACGAATTTGATTTATACTATCAGGATGTTCAAAGACGAATAAAAGACCAACAATACAGCAACAAAGATTATCCGCACGAAAATAAGATTGATATTACCATAGTGGTAGATATGTTGCTCACAGGCTTTGACAGCAAATACCTCAATACTTTATATGTGGACAAAAACCTGAAATACCACGGATTGATTCAGGCATTTTCACGCACTAATCGTGTATTGAATGACACCAAGCCTTACGGTAACATTTTAGATTTTCGTTCGCAACAAGAAAGCGTAAATCAGGCGATTGCACTTTTCTCAGGAGAAGACAACGGCAAGGCAAGAGAAATTTGGTTGGTTGACCCTGCCCCTGTAATGATTGACAAATACAAAGAAGCCGTTGAGAAATTAGGGGTGTTTATGCAGGAGCATAATTTGGCAAACGAACCACAGGAAGTTTATAATCTGAAAGGTGATGCAGCAAGAATTGCTTTTGTACAAAACTTTAAGGAAGTGCAACGGCTCAAAACACAGCTTGACCAATACACAGACTTAGACGAACAACAAAAGGCAAAAATTAAAGCCATTTTGCCTGATGATACATTGCAAGAGTTCCGCAGTTCATATATTGAAACAGCCAAACAATTACGAGAGATACAGCAAAAGGAAGGTGAAAATGCTCCGCCCGAAATTCAACAACTCGATTTTGAATTTGTATTGTTTGCTTCTGCCGTGATTGATTATGACTACATAATGAATCTAATTGCAGACAGCACACAAAAGAAACCTGCCAAGCAAAAAATGACCAAATCACAAGTGATTAGCTTGTTGAAATCAAATTCCAATTTAATGGATGAGGAAGAAGATTTAACCGAGTACATCAATAGTTTGGATTGGGAGAGCGGTCAAGATGTTGAAACGCTTCGCAAGGGTTATGACACTTTCAAAGACGATAAATACAATAAGGAAATAGCTTCTATTGCCAATAAACACGGCTTACAAACGGCAGACTTGAAAAAGTTCATAGATAAGATAATGAGCCGAATGATTTTTGACGGTGAAAAACTCACTGACCTTTTAGAGCCATTGGATTTGAATTGGAAAGAACGCAGAGTAAGAGAATTGGCATTGATGGAAGACTTAGTGCCACAATTAAAGAAACTTGCCCAAGGGCGTGAAATTTCAGGATTAGCAGCGTATGAGTAAGAAGAATAAACGAATACCCGAATTGCGTTTTCCTGAGTTTAAGAATGAGGGAGAATGGGAAATAAAAACTATAGGAGACGTAGCAAACTCTGAAAGTTCAAGTATGGCTCTAAATAAACTTGACCTCAAGCCAACGGGCTATCCTGTTTATGGTGCTGATAGTATCGTTGGTTATATTGACGAATTTCAACATAAAGATAAATATATTTCTATTGTGAAAGATGGTTCGGGAGTTGGAAGATTGAATCTATGCCAAAGCAATTCATCTATTCTAGGCACACTAACCAGTTTAAAATCAAAAAATAAGAAACAATATGATTTAGTTTGGCTTTATTATCTATTGAACACGGTAGATTTTTCCGTTTATGTCAAAGGAGCAGGAATACCTCATATTTATTATTCTGATTTTAAAAATGAAATTGTTCCTGTACCCAACCCAAAGGAACAGCAAAAAATAGCTTCTTGCCTTGCTTCCCTAGATGATTTGATTGAATCCCACAACCAAAAGTTAGATTTACTAAAAGACCACAAAAAAGGTTTGATGCAAAATCTTTTTCCGCAAGAGGGTGAGAAAGTGCCCAACTTTCGTTTTCCTGAATTCAAAAAGGATGGAAATTGGATAAAAGAAACTGTTGGTGATATTTATGAATTTAAAGTTACAAATTCATTTTCAAGAGAAAATTTGAATTATGAAAATGGTACGGTGAAGAATATTCACTATGGAGATATACATACAAAATTCAACACCTTATTTGATATTGCTAAAGAGGATGTACCTTTTATAAATCCAGATGTCTCCATTGAAAAAATAAGAAAGGAAAGTTATTGCAATGTTGGGGATATAGTTTTTGCAGATGCTTCTGAAGATATGAATGATGTAGGCAAGAGTATTGAAATCGTCAATTTGAGTAATGAGAAGCTGGTTTCGGGTCTACATACCTTGCTGGCAAGGCAAAAGAAAAAGAAATTGGCAATTGGTTTTGGCGGGTATTTATTCAAATCAGGCTGGGTTAGAAAACAAATACAACGAGAAGCGCAAGGAGCAAAGGTTTTAGGCATTTCAGCGACAAGGATTTCAAATGTTCAAATATTATATCCTGATAACCACAAGGAACAACAAAAAATTTCTTCGTGTCTTGCATCTTTAGATGAGCTTATCACCGAAAATACTGAGAAAATCGAGCAATTGAAGCGGCACAAAAAGGGATTGATGCAGGGTTTGTTTCCGAAAATGAATGATTAGAAATGAGCGGTAAAAAGAAACTATATAAGTACAAAACATTGAAAAATGTGGCTGTAAGATTAAGGGACGATTTAAACAATCATCACTTTGTTTTGCTGTATGCCTACAATGGAACAGGCAAAACACGCCTTTCAATGGAGTTTAAGAATATCGGCAAGAAGAAAAAGAAAAACCCTGTAACTGATACACTTTATTACAATGCTTTCACAGAAGACCTTTTCCATTGGAACAATGACCTTGAGAATGATTTAGAAAGGCATCTAATTATAAATACTAAGTCTGCATTTTTTGATGGATTTAAGGAGTTGGCTTTAGATGAAAAAATTTTTGGTTATCTAGAACGTTACGCTGATTTTAATTTTGACCTTGACTTCACTAAGAAAACCATTTCATTTAAAAAACAAGTAAAAAATCTAAAATTCAAACCTGATTCTGGCGAACCTGAATATATTATGCAGTCAGATATTAAGGTTTCTAGAGGTGAGGAGAATATTTTTATTTGGTGTATTTTCCTTGTTCTAATTGAACTTGCTATTGATGATGATGGGAATGGCCCATACAACTGGGTAAAATACATTTATATAGACGACCCAATTTCATCACTTGACGACAATAACGCCATTGGTGTAGCAAGTGATTTAGCCAAACTTTTGAAAAAAGGAAAGGGCAAAGTTAAAGTAGTTATTTCTTCTCATCATTCATTGTTCTATAATGTGATGTATAATGAGCTAAAGAAGATTGAACACAAAAGCCACTTTCTTCATAAAAACGGTGTAGAAGGTTACGTTTTAAGGGCTACAGATGAAACACCTTTTTTTCACCACGTAGCAATGTTAACCGAATTGAAGAAAGTTTCTGAAAATGGACAAGTAAACACTTATCACTTTAATATGTTGAGAGCGATTTTGGAAAAAACATCTACATTCTTTGGTTTTGATGACTTTTCAAAATGTATCAATGGTGTTGAAGATGAATTGCTTTTTTCACGTGCTTTAAACTTGCTAAGTCACGGTAAATATTCAATTTATCAGCCAGTGGAAATGAATGAAGACAACAAAGAATTGTTCAACAGAATATTAACTGCATTTTTGGGGAAATACGAATTCCAATTGCCTGAAATATTCGCATAAAATAGAAGTCAATGACACAAAAAGAACAAAATAAAAAATTAGGCGATACCCTTTGGGACATTGCCAATGATTTAAGAGGCGTTATGAATGCGGATGATTTCCGTGATTATATGCTTTCTTTCCTATTCCTTAGATATTTGTCCTTCAACTATGAAGAAGCTGCAAAAAAAGAATTAGGTAAAGATTATCCGCCAAGTCCTTCAAAAGATTTAAGAGCAGACTTTTTAGTACCACCGCCTTTGGAACTTTGGTACAAAAAAAATAAGGGAGATATTAATGAGTTTGAGGAACAGATGCGGAAAAAAGTGCATTATGTTATCAAGCCAAAATTTTTGTGGAGCAACATCACTGAATTGGCACGAACTCAAAACGGAGATTTATTAGAAACACTCCAAAAAGGATTTCGATACATAGAAGATGAATCGTTTGAAAGTTCATTTAAAGGTTTGTTTTCTGAAATCAATTTGAATTCTGAAAAACTCGGTAAAACACCTAAAGAAAGAAACGATAAACTTTGCAAGATAATAACCAAAATAGCGGAAGGCATTGCTGATTTTTCTACTGATACTGACACGCTTGGTGATGCTTACGAATATTTGATTGGAAAATTTGCAGCGGGTTCTGGAAAAAAGGCAGGTGAATTTTATACGCCCCAACAAATTTCAACGATTCTGTCAAGAATTGTTCTGTTAGATTCACAAGACCCAACAACTGGTTACAAGAACAAATTGAACAGGGTTTTGGATTTCACTTGTGGTTCCGGTTCTTTGCTCTTAAACGTAAGAACACAACTAAAGAAAGCTAAAGGAAGTATAGGCAAAGTTTTCGGCCAAGAAAAAAATGTTACGACTTATAATCTTGCCCGAATGAATATGCTTTTGCACGGTATGAAAGATACCGAGTTTGAGATATTCCACGGTGATACGTTACTCAATCAATGGGATTTACTCAATGAAATGAATCCGAGCAAAAAAATTGAGTTTGATGCCATTGTAGCCAATCCACCATTTAGTTTACGTTGGGAGCCAACCGACACTTTAGCAGAAGATTTTCGCTTTAAAGGATATGGTTTAGCTCCTAAGTCAGCAGCAGACTTTGCTTTTCTCTTACACGGTTTTCACTTTTTATCTAAAGAGGGAACTATGGCTATTATTCTGCCTCACGGAGTTTTATTCCGTGGCGGTGCAGAAGCACGAATCAGGGAAAAACTTTTAAAAGAAAATTATATTGACACAGTAATTGGTTTGCCATCAAACTTATTCTACTCGACAGGAATTCCTGTTTGTATTTTGGTTTTGAAAAGATGTAAAAAACAAGATGATGTTTTGTTTATTAATGCTAGTGAACAATTTGTAAAAGGAAAACGCCAGAACGAACTTTCCGAAAAGCATCTTGACAATATCGTAGAAACTTACAAATTCAGAAATGAAAGAGAGCGTTATTCTCGTAGAGTTTCACTGGACGAAATCAAGAAGAACGACTACAATCTGAACATTTCAAGATATGTGAGTACCTCAGAAGACGAGATACAAATTGACTTGAAAGATGTAAACGCTAAATTGACAGAAATAAATAAAAGCATAAAAGTAAACACAGAAAAACACAACCAATATTTGAAAGAGTTAGGATTGAAACTGATTTAATGCCCACGCTATTTGCAAGCACATTGCCAAAGCCCCACGAGCCAACGCTCAAACCAATGCTTTGGCAAAGAGCTTGCAAAGCCAACGCAAGAAAAATTGTTTTTAAAAAATTTCCCGACCCTTCAAAAAAATAAAAAACGCAACGCACAACCCGACAGAAAATGACACGGAAACTCAATACTGACAATGGTTTACAAACACTGTGGAAAGAAGGCCAGCTTATAACAGCAGCTTGGCAAAATGGCGGGTTCAGTGCTAAATTCAAGTTCAGTTCTTCGATTGAACTTTTGTGCAAAACTGAACATTTGTGCTTCGATTTCCGCCACTTCGCCAAGCTGCGAAACGTTATGGGCAACCTTAAAGAACCGACAGCATAAGAGAAAAAATGATTGAAACAGAAATTGAATACAACCTTTCAGCTTATGTTGACCGAATTGAAAAGGACATTGAATTTGGCAATTTCAGGACGACCAAAACAGAAGACTTTTTTCTTCGAGTGTTTAGTGTCGCTTACAACTTGAAAAATCTTGAGAATCTAGCTTACGACAAGATAAATACCATTGCAATTGACTTGATTGACAGAAATAGTAACCTTGGTATTCAAGTAACAGCACAAAAATCAAACGAAAAGACTAAAATTGACGACACTATAAACGACACAATTTCTGAATGGAAAAAAGAAGATGTTAAAACACTTTGGGTTTTCTTCATAACAGAAACACCATACATCAAAAAGAATATTGACACGACAAAGTTGTATCTTGAAAAAGATGGCATTAAAGTATATATTAAGACTGTAAGAAGGCTAATAGGAGACATAAACAAACGTTCAGTTGACGAAAGAAATAGAATTGACGAACTCCTAAAACAAGAAACATCAACTGAATACAGCGGACTTTCAAGATTGACCATTTTTAAAAGCCTTAATAAAGGAGACAAAATTGTAAACGACAGATTTTTCAATTTGTCAGAAACGATTTATTACAGTAAAAATGAATTATCTACAATAAGTTTTCTTGCTAATGGATTCAAAAATGGGAAACTAAAAGAATATTGCATTCTAGGTAATCCATGTAGTGGAAAACGACTTTTGCATATTCAATCATTCAGAAAATAAGCAAGAGAAAAATTTTCTACCTCAATCTCTCAAATCCTTCAATATCTCCAAGTCAAGTAATCGAAGAACTCATTCAAATCTCTCACAATTATTCGTTTCTCGTTATTGACAACATTCACGAGAATATTGAATTATATCAAACTATACGAGAACGAGTTTCAAAGCATAAATGGATAAACACTCTTTATCTTTCAAGATATTACAAAACCTATGATGAATTTGATATAGAAAACATCTATCGGTTAATTGAAGGAATGAAGTATTTTCGGATAGATACAAATGAAAACTTTGAAGAAAAGGTTTCAGGCATCATTTGGAAGAAAACAAAGTTTTTAAAAGACGCAGGAAGTTTATTAGAATGGCGGAAGGGTGACTTTGAAAAGATTCTCAAAAACATTAGCAGAAATCTGCTGAAACTTAATATTGCATTAAGAATGTGGGAATTGAAAAACTCACAAACTAATCCAATCACCTTTGATGAAATTGATTCCAACAAGATTTTAGAGCAGTTTTTTGCTGAGCATCAATTGGGTAAAATTAAAAGTGATGCTCTATATACCTATTGTTTACTATTTAAAAATGACATTCCATTTATTCCATTAAAAGGAGCTTATAACGAAAATTCATTGCTAAGAGAAAAGGGAATAGTTCTTCAATATTTTAAAAGTGACTTCTGTTTTTTTCCACATAAGGAATATGCTCAATTGATATTTGATGCTTTTAATTATATCGATAATGGCATTAGCTCAGCAAAGAGATTATCATTGATTTTAAATTACATTAACTGTTTTGACACCACAGAAAATAAAATTGGGCTTCGGTTTATTCTATCAAAACTTCATTACTCAGAAGATAAAGAAATTTTAGGCGAAATATTGAATGAAGAAAAGGTATTTTCATTACTACAAAATGAAATTACAGATTCTGAGACTACAGTCTCACAAGTCATAGCAACATTGAATATCCTTTATTCCCATTCAGAAAAAATGGCTAAGGAACGACTTGAGAAATACTACAATACCTTTCTTACATTTTTCCATAATCACAAATTAAGTTTATTTCTCGAAGATCATTATTTAGCATATAGTAGATTGCTTCAAATAAGCAATTTGCTAAACGTGGAATTAAAAGACGAGTTTGTTACAATTGTTCTTAGACCAAATGAAAGAGCAAACACAAATTCAATTGTTGAGTTAACACTCCGAGTAAGTAGAAAAAATAGAGAATCTCAAACAATTCTCCGCATACTCAACTCATTTACGTTCCCCGAATGGCTACAAATGATTGTTGAGTTACCAAGATTACCAAATTTGACAAATTCACTTTCTGAATTAAATACATCATCAGAATCTAAGAAACTTTTAGCAGGTCTATTCAGGAACATTGATTGGGAAAAAGAATATGAAAAGGCAAAGTCTTTAAAAATCGACCAATTTGTAAAATCACTTAGAGAGATAAACCGAATTGATAATTCTATCGGGACAAATATTTCTCGCTTCTTTTTTAAAAATGCTTTAAGGGAATCTCTTTTCACTATTAAACTTAAATCAGCAAACCTTTCTGAATATGCAAAAGCACTTTCTGATTTATCTAAAATCAACTCAACCTTTGTAAAGAGTAAACTTGCTGATGACTTGAGATCAAACATTGTATTTGAGAAATTTTCAAATGAACCTAGTATTTCTAATTTTACTGCAAGGGCACTAGAGTTAAGAAAGCACTTTGAAGATTCAAAAGCATATTTTTCGGTACTTAATAAAATCGTGTTGTATGATTCATTCATTAAGAGAATTCAAGAAGAGACAAACCTGAATTATCTTTTGATATTTACTGAGTTTGCCGAAAAGTATCTGAATTTTGAGAAGTCAATATTGAAGTATGAAACATCAAAAGCAATTACTGATTTGATAGCTAGACTTCCCAATAAATTAGATGCTCTGAGTAATCCCAAATTCTTAAATGTTGAGAATTTAGACTCAAATTTCATTGATTCACTGAGCACGCATGAAATTGAAAAATACTTTAAAACAAATAAGATAACATATGCAGAAGATTTGTTTAGAGTTTTATCTACAATTGACAAGGAAAAGACCATTGATAAGTTCAAAAAACTCAACAATGCTGTATTAATACGAGCATTTTTAAATCCTGAACTTAATTTTTGTCAAGCGATTGAGAATATTAACAAACTAAAAAACAAAGTCTACAAAGACGGAGAGCTAAATGCCAATAGTAAAATTTCAGAAATATTTAATGATTATCTGCTCACATACACCAAAGACCACAGGCGGTATAAGCGTGTTAGCTTAAGTGATTTTTTTAAGGGCTACTATTTTGGCTTATGTGTTGATCAATTTACGATTGAAAAGTATTGCAAAAATGATTTCGAAGGAAAATTAAAATCAAAAAATCACAAAAATTTTGAAATCGCATCTCTATTCCAATTTGTAAGAAGGCTTTCAGAAATAGAGAACAAAAATAATGACAAAAGCCTTTTAGAGTTTTTGGAATTAAATACTAACAACTTTATAGAAACGATAAAAAATGAACAAATAACAAAAACACTTTCAGGTTTATGTGAGCTTGCTTTAACTGACTTTGATGATTTTGCTGACGAACTACTATTTAAAAGCCGGAAATGGGTTATTAAAAAAGTTAAACAAAGAAAGCATCAAAAAATTTACAAAGTAAAACTATTGCCTGACTTAGAAAAAATAGCGAAGGATAAGGGGAGAGTAGTATTAAGAGAACTAAATTAATGAAAAAAGGCAGCCCATAACAGCACCTAAGAAAACATGGGGCGGAGAGTGGTAAACGCCAGGTTCGTTCTTCGTGGCTTAGTTTGTCGCGGGCGGACAGGAAAATGCTTTGAAAAGCCCCACGTTTCTTAGCTGCGAAACGTTAAATAACAAATAAAACAACCTTACTGATAAAACCTACTTCTAAATATTTTTAGATAATCATCCGGTACTTTGGTTTCAAAAACAACTTCTTTTTTAGTGGTTGGATGAATAAAAGCCAACTGTTTTAAATGAAGTGCTAACCTACCTATGGGGTTTTCGGTAGATTCGTATTTTTTATCACCAATAATGGGGTGTCCGAGGCTTTTCATATGTACACGCAATTGGTTTTTTCTTTCCGTTTCTTGGTGCGCTTCTAACAAAGTGTAAAATTCATTTTTCTTAATTACCTGATAATGGGTAACCGCCAATTTAGCTTCATCACTTTTACTCGCCACCACATACATCATCAACGCTTTATTTTCTTTTAAATAGTTTACAATTTTACCTTCATCATTCTCCATAGTGCCTTGCGTAACTGCCAAATACTTTCTGTTAGCAATGGTTCTATCCCAATCTTTTTGAATAGATAGTTGACTGTTTTTATTTTTAGCAAAAACCATTAACCCGGATGCATCTTTGTCTAAACGATGAACAACAAATAGTTTTGCAGTAGGGTCATCAAGCTGAACATGGTGTGAGATGGTTTTATAAACCGTTTGCATTTTAGTATTTCCCGAAGAAATAGATAAAATCCCACTCTTTTTATCCACAATAATAATATCATCATCTTCAAAAACTACTTTTACTCCTTGGTAAGAAAGTTCTCTAAAAGGTTTGTCCCAGCTAATTTTTACCGTATCTCCTACTTTTAAAGCATGGTCGAACTGTTTAATAATCTTATCGTTAACCATAAATTGCTTTCTTGCCAACATCCCCTTTACTTTATTACGGGTTTTATCCTTAATGTTCTTTAAAAGAAAATTGAGCAATTCATCAGCTTCCTCTACTTTTAGTCGGCTTACTCTGTTTAAATTTTTATTAGGCGTTTTTTTTTGCATGCTATTTTAAATAAAGCAGCAAAGTTAGGTTAATCGCAAGAATAATCTATAT
>CAMPHX010000003.1 GCA_946886085.1 uncultured Flavobacteriales bacterium
GTCTATAATGTCCGAATAAAAATTACTAGATATGAAAAATAACAACAAAATAATTATTCTGGTTTTATTACTTGCTGTAGCTGTTGCTGCTTACTTGTATTTTAATCAAGGAGGTACCACTTATAATGTTGAAGGAGCCAAAATGGATTTTGCGGTTGAAGATACCAGCTCCATTACTAAAATTTTTATTGTGGATAATCAGGGAAAGCATGTTACCTTAGTGAAAGGAGAAAATTCGTGGTTGGTAAACAATAAGTACGATGCCAGACCGGATAATATTAGGTTATTAATGAAAACGTTTAGCAGAATAGCTGTAAAAGCTCCGGTTCCTAAATCTGCTCAAGATAATATTATAAAAAGTATTGCCACAAAAGGTACTAAAGTAGAAATTTACCAAGGAGGAGGACAACCATCTAAGGTTTATTATATGGGAAACTCTACTATGGATCAAACTGGGACTTATATGTTGTTGGAGACAGAAGGCGTAAAATCTTCTGTTCCTTTTATTATGCATATTCCGGGATTTAAAGGGTTTTTATATTCTCGTTTTTTTACTGATAGCCAACAGTGGAGAGATGCTGCCATTTTTAAATATCAACCTCAAGACATTCAAAAATTAGAAGTTACTTATTATGAAACGCCTGAACAATCTTTTACTATTACAAAAAAAGATACTTCGTTTATTATGACAGATAAAAATGACCAAGAAGTAAAAGCTCCTGCTAATAGAATCTTGGAATATTTAGAACGATACGAAAAAATTTATTATGAAATGGTTGATACTGAATCCAAACCGGAACTAATTGATTCTGTGCTTAATGCCCAACCTTTTATAAGAATTGCGGTTACTGATGTTGATGGAGAAATTAATGAAGTGATAGCTTACCACATGCCTAATTTCAGACAAACATTAGATCCTGTTAGTGGAGAACCTTTTGAATATGATGTAGATAGAATGTATGCCAACATTAACAAAGAATTGTTTGTTTACATCCAATTTGCTACTTTTGATGAAATTACCGTTAAAAAAGACGACTTTTTAATTAAAAATTAAAGCAGTCTGTTTTTATAAATTCATTATTAGCAGCTCATGTCAACTCCTGTTTCGGTTGTGATTATTACTTACAATGAAGAAAGAAACATTGCTCGTTGTATCAAGTCTGTTTTACCCATTGCTGATGAAATAATTGTAGTAGATTCTTTTTCTACCGACAATACCGAAAAAATTTGTTTGGAATATAAGGTAACGTTTATTCAACATCCGTTTGAAGGACATATTGAGCAAAAAAACTACGCACTTGCTCAAGCCAATTTTGATTATGTACTCTCGCTTGATGCTGATGAAGCACTTTCTGACAAGTTATTAGAGGAAGTGAAGCAAATTAAAGCCGACTGCATAAAAGATGCTTACAGCTTTAATAGGTTGACCAATTTTTGTGGCAAATGGATAAAACATTGCGGTTGGTATCCCGATAAAAAAACACGCCTTTGGAACAAAAACAAAGGAAAATGGGGAGGCATTAATCCGCACGATAAAGTAATAATGCAGCCTCAAACAACTACGCAGCACATAAATGCAGATATTTTACACTACTCTTTTAATAGTATTGATGAGCATTTAAAACAAATAGCTTACTTTACAGATATCAGCTCAAAAGCTGCTTTCGAAAAAGGTATAAAGAGTAATGATTTCAAAATATGGTATAAAACGGTATTCAAATTTTTTAGAGATTACATTTTAAAATTAGGAATACTAGATGGTAAGTACGGCTACATTATTTGTAAAAACTCTGCTTACGCTAAATATTTGAAATACACCAAGCTTAAGCACTTACACGAAAACAAAAAATAACTTGAATTCGCAACCAGAAAATATCTGTTTTTTTAATACTACCACTTTTTGGGGCGGAGGAGAAAAATGGCATTATGAAGCTGCTGTTATGGCAAGCGAACAAGGTATTCCAACATTTTTTGTGTCCTCGCCACATAGTGTGTTAAATGAAAAATTAGCCTCAACAAAGGTGATGCAATTTCCTATTCGTAATAGTAAGTTGGGGTTTTTATCGGTGGCTAAAGTAAAAAAGCTCGCTCAATTTTTTAAAGATAATAAAATTACTATGGTAGTTTTTAATAGTCCTGTTGATTTAAAAACAGGCGGATTAGCAGCTTATATGGCTAAAGTGCCAATAGTTGTTTACCGCAGAGGCATTGCTGTTGAGGTAAAAAAGAAAACCCTTACTACTTGGTTATTTAAAAAAGTAATCACGCATTTTATTTTTAATTCTGCTGCTACAAAAGCCTTAATGGTTAAGAATTTTGAGGACATTATCAACACCAAAAAATCGGCAATAATTTATAATGCTATTGATTTTTCGGCTTTTACCACAACAGAAAAAACCAACACTTCTCCAACAATAATTATTGGCAATGCTGGTAGGTTGGTTACCCAAAAAGCACAACATTACTTGGTGGATATCGCTCGTATTTTAAAAGCTAAAAACATCGCTTTTGAAATTCATATTGCCGGAGACGGACCAAGATATGATGAATTAAAAGCGTTAATTGAAGCTAACCAGTTAGAAAACCAAGTTAAGTTATTGGGTTTTGTAAAAGACATGAATGAATTTATGAATACGCTGGACATTTTTGTCTCCACTGCTAAGTGGGAAGGTTTTGGTTTTGTACTTGCCGAAGCCATGGCACATAAATTACCCTGTATTGCGTTTGATATCAGTAGCAACCCCGAGCTTATTCATAACAATACTACCGGGTTTTTAGTGCCGGCTTTTGATGTGAAAGTTTTTGCTCGCCAAATAGAAAAGCTCATTAACGATAAAACCTTACGCCACGAAATGGGCAACAAAGCTTACCAATTTGCTATCAATAACTTTGATAAACAACATCAGTTTAACACCTTTTTGGAGTTTGTGAAAGGGTGAGGTTGGGGGGTAACGGTTTAGCGATTGGCGCTGTGCGGCATACCTTAAATTTAATAATTTTCTGTCAGCCGTGCCGCATAGAGCCAAACGTATGTTAGCGTGTCGTTGTATTGAGTTGTTCTATTAAAAATTTTGCTTTTTGTTTTTCAAATTTTGACGGTTGCTCGATGTTTTGTTTTAATAATAATGCAATACTGTCTGTTGATAGTGTATTGCATATTGGATTGCCAACATGCTCAAAAAAATAATTATAGTGGTTAATAATTAAGCTGTCAAAATTGTTTTTTGGTATGGTATTAATTTTTTCTGAACGATCTAATATAGAAAAGTACTCTATTATGCTTTTAGTCCCCTTTTCCAGTAAAGCAAAAGTTACTTTATTTGTTAGATGTCTGTAAATTCCTTTTTCAGTAGGGTCTAAATTAACCATAAAAACATGGATGTCTTGGTCACGTAATTGGTTTCTTGGATGTTTTTTTAGAAGAATGTCTAAAATGCCAATATGAAGATTATATTTTGCATTTTTTATTGTATCATAACTAAGGTCGCATATAATTGTCTCCTGGGTATTACTGTCGATGCTGTCTATTGAATCTTTTTTAGTTCGTACAGTTTCTTGATTCCTTGTTGTCGCCTTATCTGTTTCAGTGTTGTCGCACGAGAAAATCAGAAAGGAAATTGTCAATATGTAAATAATATGCTTCATGTTTTTTGTCTGTCGATACAACGGGCTTGGGCTAAAAGCTGGTGGGCTTTAAAAAGCACTTACTTGTCCGCCACAACAAAAGTACCAAAAAGAGATAAGGTTTCATTTAGCACTTTCCGCCCACTTGATTTTAGCCCATGTTACCGCCTGTGGTTCTGTCCTTCGGGGTCATTGTCCGCCATATTTGCAGCGTTTTAAAATCCGTTTACCTGACTTGAAAAATGTTTTTTTGTCTGGCGGCTATGAGCGGTCGGGAAAGATTTAATTTTTGCGAAGCGAGGGATTTTTTTCTGTCTTACCGTGCGATGGCTTTTGGCATATCTTTTTGTTTGCGGGTCGGCTTTAGCTCTTTGCCGCCCGCAGGAACGAGGACGGCAATGTGCTAAAAGTGTGTAGGAACAAAAAGTATGACAAAAAGAAGTGCTGGCTTTATTTGTTCTATTTTACTCTTTGAAATTCATTAATCTTAAACTTGTCAAAATTACAATGAGTGTTACTCCTACATCTGCTGCAATGGCGAAAACCAAATTGCTGTAACCGATGAACGCAAGGGTTATGAATATCAATTTTACTGCTATTGCTCCAATAGTGTTGAATTTTATTCTTTGCAAAGTTTTATTGCTTAAACGAATAAGAAAAGGGATAAGTGAAAGTTTGTCATTCATCAAAGCAATGTTTGCGGTTTCTATGGCGGTGTCGCTTCCTGCTGCTCCCATTGCTATTCCTATAGTTGATTGGGCTAATGCAGGTGCATCATTGATGCCATCGCCTACCATTGCTACTTTTCCATATTGTCGCAAGAGTTCTTTGATTTTTTCGGCTTTGTTTTCGGGTAACATATTCCCGAATATTTTTTTGATGCCTACTTGATATGCTACATAGTTTGCTGCTTTTTCGCTGTCGCCTGTGAGCATTATTGGTTCTATATTCATTGCTTCAATTTCCTTTAACGCTGCTGCACTATCAGGTTTTATTTCGTCCATTAAACCGATAATTCCTGCTACTCCGTTTCCAAAACTTACTACTACACTTGTTTTGCCTTGTGCTGAAAGTTCCGCAACAATTTTTTCTGCTTCGCTGTCGGTGTGGTGATGTTCTTTGATAAAATCTAATTTGCCTACATAAATTGTTTCATCCTCACATACCAAACATTTTGCGGTTGCACCTTTTCCCATGATGCTTTTGAAACCTTCGGTTTTGTGAGGTTCAAATCCTTCTTTTATACTTGCATCAACAATAGCTTGTGCTAATGGATGTTCACTGAAAATTTCTGCTCCTGCGGTACAAGCCAATAATTCTTCACGACTTATTCCGTTTAACGGAATTACATCGCTAACAATCGGATTTCCGAACGTGATGGTTCGTGTTTTGTCTAAGGCAATGGCTTTGATGTTTGCCATAGCTTCTACATATTTTCCGCCTTTGACTAATGCTCCTTTGGCTGATGCGTTACCGATAGCAGCATAAATGGCAACAGGTGTTGAGATAACCAAGGCACAGGGACAAGCAATAACTAAAAGAGTGATAGCTTGCAATAGCCAATGGTCAAAATCTAATTGGAGAAAGTAAACTGGTATGATGAATAACAATACCGCCAATGCTATCATAGTAGGCGTGTAGTATTTTGAAAACTGCTGAATAAACTTCTGTGTTTCGCTTTTGTTAGCGGTGGCTTCAAAAGTCAGGCGAACAATTTTTGAAAATGTGGTATCAACAGAAAGTTTGGTTGTCTCCATTTCTATAAAACCATTTTTGTTTAGTGTTCCAGCAAAAAGATTGTCGCCTGTGTGCTTGTCTTTGGGGATGGGTTCGCCTGTGATGGCAGCTTCGTCAACGGTAGTTTCGCCTGAAATTATTTTGCCGTCAAGCGGAATCATTTCACCGGGTTTTACCTGAATGGTGGTGCCTACCACAATTTTATCTATCGAAACAAACTTATTTTCAGCATTAACAAAAGCAGTTTTTGGTGCTTTCTTTACCAATTCATCTAAGGCAGATTTTGAATTTTCTATCCCAATATCTTCCAATCGCTCACCCAATACATATAACACAACCAATACCGCTGCTTCGGGAAATTCTTTTAAATAAAATGCACCGATTACAGCAATTAGCATCAATAGATTGATATTGCTGAATTGCAGTTTGAAAATGGCTTTAATGCCACTCCACAAAACTTTATAACCGATTGCCAGAATAAAGAATGAGAAAATAAAAGGTGCATAAGGCATAGGTATGTTAATGCCGATAATGGATAAAACTTCTAATGCAACCACTATCGTGATTGCAAAAAGAAGAAAGAGGAATTTTTTATCGTTGTATGGTAATTTCATTGTTTTTGAATTTTAATATGGTGGGCGTGAGAACCTGATTATGAAAATCCTCTTTGATATGAGGAAAAAGAAATCAAGCCTCCGCCCATATATTTTTAGTTAATGTTCATGTCCTTCACCTTGATTGGTCATTTTAGCCAGAATGAAAAATGCTCCGTTTACCACCACTTTACTGTTGGCAGGTATTTCTTTGAGTATCGTTATTTCGCTGTAACCAACGTCTGTTGTTCCTTTTCGAACAGGTATTTTTTCAAAGGTTATCCCTTCTTCCTGATGGTCATGCTCCGCTTTTTCTTCTTCGTGTTTGTGTCCTTGTTCATCATGCTCGTGTTCTTCTGCTTCTTCCGCATGTTCGTGATGCTCATCTTCAGCATGAGCATCCGTAACAATAAAAATATAGTCTTGTCCTTCGTGGTTTACAATGGCATTGGTAGGCACTGCGTCAACCGTTGCGTTTTCTAAACTTACGAGTGCAGTAATGCTCATTCCGTCTATCAAGCCCTGCTTATCGCCTTTTACATTGGCATGAACAGCAACAGTTTTAGTATTGGGTTCAAAGGTGTTGCTGACTGCATAAACTTCTGCATCATATTCCTTGCCGGGATTATTGGTAAGCGTGAAATGTATAATTTGTCCGACTTTCAGTTTCGGTAAATCTTTCTCATACACATATAAGTCAAGATGTAGTTGGCTGTTGTCCACAATGTCTGCAATGGGCTTGTTGGCATCAACATAACTTCCAAGATTGACATAAATGTTGCTGATAATTCCGTTAATTGGGCTTCTGACACTGATAACGGATTGAATATTGTCACTTGTGAGTTCAGCAGCATTAATTCCAAGCAATTCCAATTGTTTTTTTAGGCTTGCTTTTTGAGCTTTCAGGGCATTTAGTTCACTCTCCGCTTCCTGTAGTTTTTTTACAGATGTCGCATTGCCTTGTTGGAGTTCCTTTTGTCGGTTGTACTCAATTTCTGCCAATGTCAGTTTAGATGAAACCGTTAAAAATTCCTCTTGCATGATAATGAAATTGGTATTGGAAAGTGTTGCCAATACTTGACCTTTACTTACCGTATTTCCCTGTTGAATTGGAAGTGTGTTAACGATTCCACCAAATAGCGAGGTTACACTTGCCTGATTGTTATTCGGAACACGTAAAAGCCCATTGAGTTTCAATGTGGCTGTAAGCTGCTTTTTTTCAATACTTCCGTATTCAATACCGATGGATTTTATTTGTTCTTCGGTAAGTGTTGCCGTATTCGAATTTTCGTGTTCGTCATGGTGTTCGGTTTCTTCCCCATGATTTTCTGTTTTATTACCTGTGCAGGATGCCAACATGATTGATGTGGTTATTGCTGCGATATATAATGTATATTTCATTGTTCTAAATTTTATTTACTGATTAAGAAATTAATGTTAACGACTGCCTGATTGAGTTGATTTACGGTTTGTAAATAAGTCAATTGTATATCAGTCGCAGTTTGCAAAGCCGATAAATACTCAATGTACCCAATATCGCCACTATTAAAACCGAGCGATGCCGTGCTGATAATCGTTTCAACATTGGGCAAAGCAATTGTTATAAAGTAGTTGTACTGCGACAGGTATTGATTGTATAGCTGAAAGGCATTTTGCAGTTGGGTTTGTAAGTTCAGTTTTTCACTTTCAGTTTCTTTTTGCAATGCCTGATATTTGTAATCCATTGATTTGATTTTTGAGGTATTGCTGAAAAATGTCAGCGGAATAGATACACCAACGCTGAACCCGTCAAAACGGTCATTTGCTCCATAAAATACATCTGTTCCGTTTACCGTTTGTGTGCCGATTAAGGATTGGTTGAAATATCCGACCGAAAAGTCAGGCAAAGTAGAAGCCGTTTCTACTTTTTTGTTTTGTTCTGCAATGATTGCCTGTTGATACAATAATTTTAAGGAAGGATTATTGGCGATTAATGAGGTGTCCAGTGACAAACTCAATGTAATGGGCTGATAATTTACCTCCTCTTTTATCGCGAATTGTTCATTCGTGTTCATCAACGCTTGAAGTGAAACATAGGCGGTATTTATTTCCCTTTCGGTTTGCTGTAACAAAAGTGAAATCTGTCCTCTTTTAGTCTCTGCTGTTGTTTTTTCCAGTAAACTTGTTTCGCCTGTCTTGTATCGCAATTCGGCTGCACTTACAAAATCACTGTACAAACTATCTAAAGCCAGTAATCTTCTTTTAACCTGCTCTAAATATTGCAACTGGTAATACCAGTATTGCACTTGTGCTTTTATTTCATTTTCCGTTACCTGCTGTTGTAACCGACTGCCCTGTAATTCTGCTTTGTACAGACTAGACTTGGCAGAAAAGTAAGTCGGGAACGGAATTGTTTGTGAAATTTGAAACGCTTTGTCCTGATTGACAATACTGTTGTACTGTCCGAACTGAAAATTGACATCCGTTTTGGGTAGTTCAAACACCGATTTCTTTAAAGTAGAAGAAGATTGAACATTGAGTTGCTGCGACTGGATTTCCAGGTTATTTTGAAAAGCAGTAGCAATGGCTTCATCAAGACTTATTGTTTTAATGGTATCGGTTTGTGCATTGGCGGTCGCAAATGAACACAAAGCGAAAACCAAAATGCTTGCCGTTTTTATGTTTCCTTTTAATCTAAACTTACTTGAAAACAACAGATACAACAAAGGCAAAACAAACAAGGTGAGGAAAGTGGCTGTTACTAAGCCACCAATAACTACCGTTGCCAAAGGTCGCTGCACTTCAGCTCCGGCACTGTGAGAAAGTGCCATAGGCAAAAATCCCAATGATGCTACCGTAGCCGTCATTAACACAGGTCGCAAACGGATTTTTGTTCCTTCTTTAATTCGTTGGATGATGTCGGTCATTCCTTCTTTTTTTAAATTATTAAAAGTTCCTATTAGCACAATTCCATTTAATACTGCAACACCAAACAAAGCAATAAAACCCACCCCTGCCGAAATGCTGAAAGGCATATCCCGAATGAGCAAGGCAAAAACTCCACCAATAGCCGCCATAGGGATGGCTGTAAAAATGAGTGTCGCCTGTTTGAATGAAGTAAAAGTAAAATAGAGTAATAGAAAAATCAGCCCCAAAGCAATTGGGACAGCAATCATCAAACGTGCAGATGCCGCTCTAAGATTTTCAAATGTACCACCGTAGGTATAATAATATCCTTCGGGAAGTTTTACATTTTTAGAAAGTTTTGATTCTATTTCTTCAACTACACTTTCAACGTCCCTGTCTTTCACATTAAAACCAATCACGATTCTGCGTTTACCGTCTTCACGACTTATCTGTGCAGGTCCTAATTCCATCTTTATTTCGGCTACCTGCGATAGTGGAATTTGGGTTCCGTTGGATGCAGGAACATATAAATGGCTTACATCTTCAATATTGTTGCGATGCGTGCTATCCAAACGAACTACCAAATCGAATCTGCGTTCGTTTTCATATACCACACCTGCACTCCCACCAGCAAAGGCAGTACTGATAACGTGATTAATATCTTCTATGGTAACGCCATTTGTGGCAATTTGCGTTCTATTGTACCTGATTACAATTTGCGGAAGTCCTGCTACCCTTTCCACCATTGGCTCCGTAGCCCCATCAACCGTTTGAATGATTGATGAAACTTTGTTGGCATAAGTCAGGAGCGTATCCATATTTTCACCAAAAATTTTCACAGCCACATCCTGTCGAATACCGGTCATTAGTTCATTAAACCGCATTTGTATAGGTTGATTTTTTTCAAAGAAAACGCCCGGAATTATATTCAACTCTTCTTCCATTTCCTCCGCCAGTTGCTCATAGGTAATGTCTCTTTTCCATTCTGATGGCTGTTTTAAAATAATCATCAGGTCAGTAGCTTCAGGAGGCATGGGGTCGGTGGGCACTTCCGCAGCTCCTGTTTTGCCAACAACCATTTTTACTTCGTCAAATTCTTTCAAAATCCGAGATGCCTGCATAGAGGTTTCAATGCTTTGTGATAAAGAAGTTCCCTGCGGAAGAATACAATGGAAAGCAAAATCACCTTCCTGAAGCGTGGGAATGAACTCACCACCCATTCGGGAAAAGAGAAAAATACAAACCGCAAAAATCCCAATAGTTATGGCAATAACACCTGTCTTAAAACGAATGGCTTTATCCAGTAATGGAGCATAAATTTTCTGCAAGCGATTCATCATTCGGTCGCTGATGTTCAATTTGTGTGATTCCTTTTTGGAAAGAAACTGGGCACACATCATAGGAATGTATGTGAAGGATAAAATCAACGCTCCCAAAATGGCAAACGAAACGGTTTGAGCCATAGGCGTAAACATTTTTCCTTCAATGCCCACAAGGGTCAGAATCGGGATGTAAACAATCAGAATGATAATTTCTCCGAAGGCAGCACTTTTACGGATTTTAGTTGCCGATTCAAGCACTTCTTTATCCATTTCCTGTTGATTGAGTTTGCCAAACCCTTTCCGTAAACCCAAATGGTGCATGGTGGCTTCAACGATAATCACCGCACCGTCCACAATCAAACCAAAATCAATTGCCCCCAAACTCATTAAGTTGGCACTAACGCCAAAAACGTTCATCATGCCCAAGGCGAAGAGCATGGATAGTGGAATGGCAGAAGCAACAATTAACCCGGCACGGAAGTTTCCAAGAAACAAAACCAAAACAAAGATTACAATCAACGCTCCTTCTATCAGGTTTTTTTCAACTGTCGATACAGCACGGTTTACCAAATCGGTTCTATCCAAATATGGTTCAATAACTATGTCATCAGGAAGCGATTTTTGTATGATTTTCATTTTATCTTTGACACGGCTAACCACTTCTGCACTGTTTTCTCCTTTCAGCATCATTACCACACCACCCACAGCATCCACTTCTCCGTTATATGTCATGGCTCCGTAGCGAACAGCATTGCCAAAGCGGACTTCTGCCACATCTTTAATCAAAATGGGAATTCCCTTTGCGTTGGTTTTTACTACAATGTTGTTGATGTCATCAAAGGTGCTTACCAAACCAATTCCCCTGATAAAATAGGCATTAGGTTTTTTGTCAATGTATGCACCGCCTGTATTTTCGTTGTTCTTTTCAAGAGCAGTAAAAATTTCAGTAATGGTTACCCCTAATGAAAAAAGTTTGTCGGGATTTACCGCCACTTCGTACTGTTTTAGTTCTCCACCAAAACTGTTAACCTCTGCAATTCCGGGTGTTCCGTACAACTGACGAGCAACAATCCAGTCTTGCATTGTTCGTAAGTCCATAGCATTATATATATGCTCACTTCCCTTTTTTGGATGAATAATGTATTGATACACTTCACCCAAACCAGTACTAACCGGAGCCAGTTCGGGAGTTCCAATTCCTTTTGGGATTTTGCTTTCGGCTTCTTTCAGTCGCTCATTTATCAATTGTCGGGCAAAATAAATATCCACTTTTTCATCAAACACAACGGTAATGACCGATAGTCCGAAACGTGAAATACTCCGCAACTCTTCAAGGTCGGGAAGGTTGGCTATACTTTGCTCGATAGGAAAAGTTACTAATTGCTCTACCTCCTGACCTGCAAGGGTAGGGCAAACGGTAATAATTTGTACCTGATTGTTGGTGATGTCAGGTAAGGCATCTATGGGCAGTTTTCCGGCACTCCACACCCCCCAAATAATGAGTGCCAAGGTCATCAGTGCGATGACCAGCTTATTTTTTATGCTGTACGCAATTATTTTATCTATCATGAGAATCAGTTTAATGAATAATACAAAAGCAGACTTGAGTTTCAGTAACCCAGTCCGTTGTTTGTTCCGTTGTAGAAACGGAGCATCAAAAATTCATTAACTGATTTTGGGCGGTTGCCAAATTTTAGAGAAAGCCCCTGTAACGAAAGAGGCTTTATAAATGGAAAGGTTTTTAGACGGATATTGTACGAGTGAATGAAGTGACACAAAAGAATCAGGTGCAGTTACCGAATGTCCGCAACAGGCACAAATGCAAAAGGGAGAGCAATTTTCAGTATCACCATCATGGTTGGAATGGTCGGTAGTTGAGAAAGGGGATTGTTCTGAACTCTGATATGTACAGTCATCTTTGTCGCTGCATGGCATAACTGCCATAGCAAAAATGTAAAAACTGAATATGAGAGCAAAATACTTCACGGTGTAAAAGTAAGGATTTTTTTAAAAATAAGTTGAAAACCCGAATTGAATAACACCTGTATATGCAGGTGGATTACCTAATAGGTCTGTATGCTGTTCAAAACGGTAATTAAAACGCAAAACAGTTGTTCCAACTGGTCTAAATGCGATAGTCGGAACGATAGCCCAAACATCATCACCGATGTTGCCACCAGTTTCGCTAAACTTTTCCTGATTATAGTCTGCATACTCAAGGCGAACACCCAAATTGAGTTTGGCATTTTCCCAACCAAGCATTTTCTTTTGTAAAACAGTTCCTATAATGTCAATATAACCGCCTAACTGCTGTGTTCCGTATTGCTGTATGTAAGTTTCTGGAACATCTACAAAAACTTTTGCAACCTCACCTGTAAAAGTTAATCGGTCTTTAAAAACAGAGGTATTAAAATCAACTGCCAGAACGCTTGCATTTCTTTTGTTGTCAATAATTAAACCGTCTTCTTTCCATTTGTTGTAAACGCCTGTCATATACGAAAATCCCAATTCTCCGATTTTTCGGTTACGAATAGCCAGTTTTCCGGTAAACATAGGTAGTCCACTGTTGCTTTCTTCAAAGCGTTCAGGGTTTTTCTTTCCGGCAGCAAGTGAAGTTCTGCCATCAGGATTTGAAATAATGTTATCGTCAAATCCGTTGGTCAGGTATGCTTCATAACCTACAATCCAATTATTCGCAAAATATTTTCCATGCAATCCGAAACCTGCATTTGAAAGGGTGGAAGGAATAATTGAAGTTGCAGAAATTGGGCGGTCAATAAAATCCCATTTTGGTCCATCGTGATTTTGATTGAAAGCTCCGATAGGGTTCATAATTATTCCGCCTCTTAAATTAAACAATGGATGAAATTCAATATCCATTGCGGCAAATTCAATATTTATTTCCTTCGTTCCGTCTTCAAATTCCAGTTCAGAGAGAAATTTGATTTTTTTTGCGATAGTGGATGAGAAGAACAAAGTAAAACGCCTTGCCTGAAAGGAAAATCCGTCAGAAACTCCATCCGTTGATGCGTATTGGGTATTTGCTTCCAGATAACCACCAATAGCAATCGGTAATTTTCCTGCCGTTAAAAACGGACGATTGTAAACGGCATCCATATTCATTTGCTGTTTGGAAGTGTCGGCAGGAATGCGTTGAATAAATTTTGTAGTATCGGTTTGTGCAAAAGCATTGAATGTGCAGATAAAGCCCAATATTGCAAATACGATTTTATAGATAGATGTAGATGTTTTCATTGTCTGTTGAAGTTTTAAATGTTTTCAAATTTTGTTCGGCAGGTGGATTTTGCACAACGCCTTTATTGGTAAACTCGCTGCCGTGACAAGGACACACCAAAAAGTTTCCTTGTGGTTGCAATTCGCAACCTTTATGTGTGCATTGGAGAAGCAAAGCGGAATATTCATTTTCATTGATTTTGTAAATTCCGATAGGATAACCGAATTTTTCAGTTTTCACTAAAACAAATTTTCTTTCGGCAATCTTTTCTTTTTCGGTTTTCAGAAACTCTGTTTTTTTAATCAGTATCCGATTTTCCTCAAAAGCGGTTTGAGCAAAATAATTAGTGCTTGCACAACTTTGAAGCAATGCAACCAATGCCGTTCCTCCCAAACAAGCGTAGCCACAGGTTTTAATAAATTCCTTTCTGTCCATTACTTATAATGATTCTAAGAATTTGATTAGAGCATCCTTGTCGGCTTGTGAAAGGTTTTGAAATTGTGTTTTGCTGTTTGTCGCTTCGCCACCGTGCAATAGTATGGCTTCTTCTATGCTCATTGCCCTGCCATCGTGCATTAAAAAATACTGCCCACCTTGCGAATTGACAGAAAGTCCTAAGCCCCAAAGCGGTGGCGTTCGCCATTCATATGTTAAGGCATTCCCTTCTGTGTAGCCGTCATCCAAACCGCTTCCCATATCATGCAATAACAAATCTGTGTAAGGATGAAATTCCTTGTAAGAGAGGGCTTCAATAGGTGAATAACCCGTTTTTAAAGTGGGGTTATGGCAGGAAGCACAATTAATTTGATTGAAAATATTTTTTCCCTGAATGACTTCTGCATCATTCTGATTTCTTTGAATAGGAGCTTTTAATGTTTGCAGATAAAATACAACATCATTTACAGCTTGTGTTGAAACTTCCGGGTCAATTTCCAATCCTGTATAAGTATCAAAAGGACTATAAAGTGATGTAATACCAATGTCCTCATTGTAGGCATTTACAGTTTGATGCAATAAATTAAATGCAGCCGATTTTTTACCGAAACGCCCAATGTATTTTCCGTTTTGCGTAATGGCGTTTTGATGTGGAATGATATAAGAAGGGATATTTATCCAGTTTGGAACACCTGAAACACCATCGCCATCCGTATCATTCGGGTCAGCCATTGCCATAATATCGGCATCTGATACAAAAGCCAAAAAGCCCAAACCCGTTACAGCAGGTGGTGTAAATTTTGAAAAGGTTGCTCCTGCCGGAATTTGTTCGGGAGAAAATCCGGGTATTGCCCGATTTTGTAATTGAGGACCACCCCAACTTAAAAACTGGTTGCCCATACTGTCAGTTTGCCCAAAACGGGTAAGCGTGGTAAAGGGATGCCCTTTGCCATCCCCTGCATGACAACTGATGCAACTTGTCGCAACGAAAATAGACCCAAGCCCGGTTTCAGTTGTAAAATTTTCGCTAAAGGCAGCATCACCTTTCAAAAATTGAGAAAGTTGGGCAGAAGTCAGTTCTTCTAATGGTCCATCCAATACTTCTTCGTCTTTGGGTTCGGGTGGCAACATTTTTTCACAAGAAGCCATGGTGATAATTGTGAATAATATAATTGTAAATACAAGCAGTTGGTATTTTTTCATTATCCTAAAATTGAAATTCGCTACAAATATAAATAATAATTTGGATTATCAAATAATATATATTAGATATGCCTAATAATATAAATTAGATAGATTGTTTATCTTTGTCAAAAAAAAGAGCAGATGCGTACATTAACCGAAGAAAATTATTTGAAAGCCATTTATCATCTTTCCCAAAAAGGAGTAGATAAAATTTCCCCAACTGCTTTAGCAGAAGAAATGAGCATAAATGCCGCATCGGTAGTTGATATGATAAAAAAGTTGTCGGATAAAAAACTGATTAGTTATGACAAACGTAATGGAGCAAAACTTTTGGCTCAGGGAAGCAAAATCGCTCTTGATATAGTCAGAAAGCACCGACTTTGGGAAGTGTTTCTCTTAGAGAAATTAGGCTACTCGTGGGATGTTGTTCACGAAATAGCTGAACAATTGGAACATATCAAACACGAGGAATTGGCAGACCGTTTGGATAACTATTTAGGGTTTCCTGAATATGACCCACACGGAGACCCCATACCCAATTCCAAAGGGGAAGTTCCAACAACAGCCAATACATTATTGTCAGAAATCGAAGAAGGCAAAATTTGTCAAGTTACTGCTGTAAAAGATACTTCGGTCGTTTTTCTTCGATACTTAGAACAACTGTCTGTAAGTATTGGAACAAGAGTTAAAGTCCTTGAAAAAATTTCATTTGATGGGTCAATGGTAGTTCAAATCGACAAAGAAGTCAAAACAACAGTTTCTAAAAAATTTACTGATAGTCTGTTTGTCAGTTGAGTGATGGCTGATTTTTTTGGCACGTGTTTTTGCTTTGCGGGTGGGGTTTAGCTCTTTTGCAGGTGGTGCGAAGCAAGTTTTTAAAATGCGTAATTTTTTCTACGCATTTTAAAAAGTAACCTGCAAATGTGCTAAACGAAGCGTTTGGCAAAAACCGTGACAAAAAATTGAGGGTCGGCTTTTCTCCTTTTTTTCTCTTTTTAAAGTGCGGTGGGGCAAAAATTAAATCTTTCTTGGGTCGGTTTGTGTGTCGCCCGTTTTTCTGTCTGCCCGAAATGTTTTAGAAGGTCTGTCGGTTGAATATTTCTCCGTTATTGTCAAGGTTGCACAGTCTTTTTTACCATTGGCGGTAACTTGTATATACCCGATATAAACCTTCGCTTATACAATCAAATTTGGTTGTATAAGCGAAGTTCAGGTTTCGGTTTATAATTTATTCAAATATACTAAAAAACCTTATAAGTCATCAAAAGGGGATTTTATTTGTTGTAAATTTTTTGTGCTAACATGAGTATATATTTCTGTCGTTTTACTACTATTATGTCCTAATAATTCTTGTATGTATCTCAAATCTGTTCCTGCTTCTAATAAATGTGTAGCATAGCTGTGTCGTAACCAATGTAGGGTTACTGGTTTTTTAATAGACGCTTTTGCAACGGCTTGTTTCAGTACTAGTTGTAAACTTCTGTCAGAATACTTTGTTCCCGAAAATTGTCCCTCAAACAAATATGTTTGTGGTTTGTTAAAAACATAATACTCCCTTAAAATCTCTAATATTTTACTACTCAATGGTACTACTCTATCTTTTTTGCCTTTGGAATTTCTTATGATAACTAAATTTCTTTTAGAATCAATATCGTTTAGCTTTAATGAAATTAATTCTCCAGATCGCAATCCACTAGAATATATAAGACTCAACATAGCTTTGTGCTTTATATTGTTCGTACTTTCTAATATAGCCTTCACTTCTTTTTTACTTAATACATTAGGTAGTTTATGTTCTCTTTTAGGTCGGTGTATTAAGTCTAAATCTAATGCTTTATGCTCAATTTTTTTATAGAATAACTTTATAGCATTTACTATTTGGTTTTGGTAAGAAGCAGAATAGTTATTTTTTAAGATATAATTATTATTAAAACTTATAATATCTTCAT
>CAMPHX010000004.1 GCA_946886085.1 uncultured Flavobacteriales bacterium
ACACCATTTCTTAGAACTAATCCTATCTTGCTTTCATTTTGCCATCCTTTATGAATTTTTTATAATTCTTTTTGGTTTGTTCAAATTCTTTCTCTAAAAAGTCTTTGAATTTTATTCGGTCAACTTGTCTGTCGAGATAGTAGCCAATTGGTATTTTTTTAGATTTAGATAGTTCAAACTTTAGAAGAATTTGTTTAAGGCTATGTTCTGCTATCCAATAGTTTTTAGTAATAACAGTTTTTTTATTTATTCTTTCAAGGTTAAAACGGAATAAATAGTCAAATGCGGTTCCTATTTCTCCAGAATAAGACGAATGTGTCTGTGCTGGTGGAATAAGAATATCAAGTTTGTTTTTAAGTCCTGGGTTTGGGAAGTGATATCGAAACCAGTTTTTAATATTTTGTCGTCTTTTACTTCTTAAAAGGGATGTTAAACTCATATTTTTTTAATGTTTGCTAACTTATACTTTTATAAATAAATCCAAGTAATTAGGATTCAGATACTTCCATAAATATATTAAAAATAACTTATCCAAATTCCTAATCTTTCTCCTTAATCACCATTTGCAACAACGCAGCCAATCCGATAACTAACCCGCAGCCAATAACATTGTACCATAAATAGCCAACTTCTTTAACAGGTGTTTGGAGGAGGTATGAGAAGATAGCTTGTCCGAAAAAGTGCAAAATAATTACAGCAGCTTGTGCAATTATAGCGGCAATAAAAGTAGCTTTTCCTTTAATTTTATTAATGAAAAAAGCCACTAAGAAAATCCCTAAAATAGTTCCATAAAAGATAGAACCCAAAATATTTACGGCTTCAATAAGGTTTTCGAGCAATTGGGCAAACAAAGCAAAAGTAATGGCTATAATTCCCCAAAAGGCCGTGAATAATTTAGAAATGATAACCATTTTTCTGTCGCTGGCTTGTGCCGAAGAACTTGATAAGCGCTTGTAAAAATCTATGGTGCTGGTAGAAGCCAAGGCATTTAGCTCTCCAGAAGTGCTGGACATGGCTGCAGAAAAAATTACCGCCAACAACAAACCTATCAATCCAATAGGCATGTAATTCATAATAAACGATAGAAAAATATAATCAGAATCTTTTGATTTGCTTTCTGGTACTGCTTTTAGAATAATTGCTTTGGCTTGGTTTTTCAGTTCAATTTCCTGTTTATCTTTTTGTTGAGCCAAACTAACTGCTTGGTCAATTTCTGTTTGGTTGGTGGAGGTGCTTATTTGCTCCAAGTATTGTTTTTTCTCACTAAATACTACTTGGTATTCATCTTCAATGGTTTTTAACTCTGACGCATATTCGGTTTGGTAAGCTTGGTCTAAACTTGTTTGGTTAAACACAATTCGGTGTTCTTGAAATTGAAAAAATACAAAAACCATTATTCCTACAAACAGAATAAAAAACTGCATAGGAATTTTCAACAAGGCATTAAACATTAATCCCATTCTACTTTCATAAACCGATTTTCCACTTAAATAGCGTTGTACTTGCGATTGGTCGGTGCCAAAATAGGAGAGGGCAAGGAAAGTTCCTCCGGTAATTCCTGTCCAAAAAGTATAGCGTTTATCAATGTCTAACGAAAAATCAATTACATTCATTTTGTCCATCATTCCGGCAATGGAAACAGCCTCACCAAAAGAAACATTTTCTGGCAAATTGAAAATAATAATAAAAAAAGCGATGAACATTCCGCCCATAATTACTGCCATTTGCCATTTTTGGGTAAGACTAACTGCTTTTGTCCCTCCCGAAACGGTGTAAACAATTACCAATGCACCAATTAATAAAATGGTAATATCGAGCTGCCAACCCAAGGCGGTAGCAATAATAATTGCAGGAGCATAAATGGTTATTCCGGCTGCTAATCCACGTTGAATAAGAAAAAGAGAAGCGGCAAGTAACCTACTTTCAATGCCAAAACGGGTTTCTAAATATTGGTAAGCAGTATAAACTTTTAGTTTATAATAAATAGGAATAAAAACTGCGGAAACAATAATAAGGGCGATGGGTAAACCCAAATAATTTTGCACAAAACCCATTCCTGACTCATAAGCTTGCCCGGGAGTAGATATAAATGTGATGGCACTGGCTTGGGTAGCCATTACAGAAAGTCCAATGGTAGCCCATTTCATATCGCTATCTCCTTTAAGATAACCTTCAATGTTTTGGCTTTTACGGGTTTTCCACGCACCATAAATGGCAATGAAACCGAGTGTTCCGAGTAATACTATCCAATCTATACTGCTCATGGTTTATAGTAGGAAGTTATCAGTTGAAAAACAACGATTAAAAAAACTAAAAAACCTACTACAAAAAAGTAGAAGCCTTTCCATGATTTAAAAAATGGAGGAAGTTGATTGCTCATTTATTTTATAGTTTATGAGTTTAGAAGTTTAAAAGGTAATTGGTTCATGATAAGTAGATTGCTTTACTACACGTTGCTTCGTTTGCAATGACGGAAACCTCAAACTTCAAACATGAAACCTTACAACGCAGCAAGTTTGTCTAAATCCATGTTTTTAGTGATGTTTTTTACATTGTCGCAGTTTTCTTGATTGTCTGCTTCTATGGTTAGCATAAATCTATTAGAAATTCCTACAACGACAGAAGCTTTTCCGGTCTTCTTTTTGAATGTCTCCCATCCTGAAATTTCATCATTAACGGTATAACTTTGAGCCAATTCATCTTTGGTATCGATTTTTAAACCGCTATTCCACATTGCTGTAGCCATGCTATACATAGATAAAGCGGCATTGTAATCTAATAGTGAGATTTTAATTCTTTCTCCTGCTTCATTTTTAAAAGTGATGTCAGCATTAGAGTAGGAAGTTCCTTGCATTTCAACTGTACCACCATCTGGTTCTTCGGCAGTATAACCATCAATTTCGGTAGGTAAAAATTTGATTAACTCTTCGTAGTGCATGGCTTTGGCATCTTTACGCTTTTCCATGTCTTTTTCCATTTTTTCAGCCTGTTCTTGCATGTTTTGAGCCATCTTCATAGCTGCACCGAGTGGGTTTTTCTCAACATCAATATTGTCGTCTTGACTTTTGTCTTCTCCTCCACAAGCAACTAAAATTGCTGATAAAGAAATTAGTAAAAACTTGTTGAATTTTTGCATAGCTTAATTTTTTCGTGATTAGATTTCAAATTTACAATATTTTAAATAATAATCGAACTTGGATTTAAAGTGCTTTTATCATTTTACTCAACTCCATCATTTCATCTCTTAGTCTGGCAGCTTCTAAGAAATCTTCTTGTTTAGCAGCATCTTTCATTCTTTTTTGTGTTTCTTCCAATAATTTTTCCAGTTGAGGTTTGCTCATATATTGAACTACCGGATCAGCAGCAACGCTAGGTTGTTGACTAATATTATCTAATAAATAAAAATTATCCGGTGAAGCTGATTTGCCAAACATAGTTTTATCACCGCTAGTTTTGCTTTTGTTTAAAGCTGTAGGTACAATGTTGTGTTCTGCATTGTATTGTAGTTGTTTCGTTCGTTTTCTGTCAGTTTCGTCTATCGTTTTCTGCATGGAACCGGTAATTTTATCAGCATACATAATCACTAGTCCATTCATGTTTCTTGCGGCTCTTCCTGCTGTTTGTATAAGAGAACGTTCTGAGCGTAAAAAACCTTCTTTATCAGCATCTAAAATAGCAACCAACGAAACTTCGGGCAAATCCAGCCCTTCTCTTAATAAGTTCACACCTATCAATACATCAAAAATTCCGTTTCTAAGGTCTCTTAAAATTTCAACACGTTCAATGGTATCCACATCAGAATGAATGTATCGGCATCTCAATCCATTGTTATCAAAATAAGTGGTTAATTCCTCAGCCATTCGCTTGGTTAATGTTGTTACTAATACACGCTCGTCTTTTTCTGCACGTAGTTGAATCTCGTGCATCAAATCATCAATCTGATTTAAACTCGGACGAATTTCTATAACCGGCTCTAATAATCCTGTCGGACGAATAATTTGTTCTACTACAATTCCTTCAGATTCTTTTAATTCAAAATCGGCAGGGGTAGCACTTACATAAATGGTTTGGTTGATGAGTTGATGAAATTCTTCAAATTTTAACGGACGGTTATCCATTGCAGAAGGTAATCTAAATCCGTATTCTACTAAATTTTCTTTACGAGAACGATCGCCACCGTACATGGCTCCAATTTGAGAAACCGTTACATGGCTTTCATCAATCACCATTAAAAAATCTTTAGGAAAATAGTCTAACAAGCAGAAAGGTCGAGAACCCGGAGCTCTTCTATCGAAATACCTAGAGTAATTTTCAATTCCTGAACAGTAACCTAATTCACGCATCATTTCCATATCGTAAGTCACACGATCTTCCAAACGCTTGGCTTCGGCATGTTTACCAATTTCTTTCAGGTAAATTAAGTGGTTAAACAAATCATCCTGAATGTCTTTTATAGCCTGATGTAGTGTGTTTTGAGTAGTATTGAAAATGGTTGCAGGATAAATGTTTAAGTAGGTAAAACTTTCTAAAGAATTACCATTTATAGGGTCAAAAGATTCTATTTCTTCAATTTCATCTCCAAAAAAGTAGATACGGTAAGCAATTTCTGCATAAGCAGGATAAACATCTATAGTATCACCTTTTACCCTAAAATTTCCTCGTTGAAAATCTGCTTCAGTTCGAGAGTACATGGCTTGCACCAATTGAAGTAAGAATTTATTTCTGCTGATAACATCACCCACTTTTAGTTTAATAATGTTTTCTTGAAAATCTGTTGGATTTCCAATACCGTAAATACACGAAACTGAAGCTACAACAATAACATCTTGTCTGCCAGAAAGTAAGGCTGTAGTTGCACTTAGTCGTAATTTTTCAATTTCATCGTTAATCGACATATCTTTTTCGATATACACATCTGTTACCGGCAAATAGGCTTCAGGTTGGTAATAATCGTAGTACGAAACAAAATATTCTACGGCATTGTGTGGAAAAAATTGCTTGAACTCACTGTATAATTGAGCTGCAAGTGTTTTATTATGACTTAAAATTAATGTGGGACGTTGAACTTGCTGAATAACATTGGCAATGGTAAATGTTTTTCCGGAGCCTGTAACACCAAGTAATGTTTGTGCTTTAGCCCCTTTTTGTAAACCTTCTACCAATTGTTTGATGGCTTCGGGTTGGTCGCCTGTTGGTTGAAAATCGGATATTAATTCAAATGCCATAAGGCAAAATTAAGGATTTGTTTGGTGAATTTTTTGAATTTAAAACTCCATTACTCTCTCCACCAACAATAAATTATTGTTAAGATGAGGATTGCTTTTCAAAGTTTGCAATACATTATTTAATTTTTTCTCATATTGATTTTTCGGTGCAATTTTTAGCTGAGCGATGTAGTAAATAGCCTTTATCACCAAATCGTTTTCTTCCATGGAAACAAAGTTTTTAATTAGTTTTTTGTAACGATTGTAATTTTCAACCACTTCATCAAAATTTTTAGCTTGAAAATGAGCCATCAACAACACCACAAATAACCCATCGTACATTTTTTTAAATGTTTTTTGTTGGTATTCATGCAACACTTTTTCAATGAACTTGATGCTTGTTTTTTCCTGATTATCTAAAATAAGAAACATGGCATAAACATTATAAAAATTAATGTATTTAAGATAACCCACTTTTTCCCAATCGAGTTTGTTGCTCAATTCTTCAAACAGGCTGATAATTTCCTTTACTTCATTTTGGAGTTTGTCGTTTAGTGGTTTGCAGTAATAATCGGTAATAAAAAAACTGCCTTTAATACTAAGTGCCAACATTAATCCCGAATCGAGCTGATTATTGGCATGGTAAAATTTTTGCCATTTGTTAATGATGGAAGAACAGGTTTTATTTATTTCTTTTTCGCTTAATGTTAGTCGTGTATGTTTAACTAACATATAATCTAAACTCATCAATTTTTCTCTATGCTGAGCTATCATTAAATAAGCATGTTTTTCAGCTAATTTTTTGGTGTATTCAATTAATTCAAGAGTGTTTTTATCGTAAAAAGACTTGTGGTTATAGCTGCTAAGTAAGTTTAAGTAGGATTGTCGGGCAATAATTTGAATAGAAAGGGAATTGGAATTAAAATGATTTTTGAAAAAAGCTAACTCTTTTGGGTTTACAACCTTTTGTTCTTCAATAAGTGTGGTAGATGTAAGTTCATCTTGTTTTTGTAGTAAATTTTTTAAATCGCTAAAAAGCATTAAATACTCTTTATTACTTTCTAGATTTAATTGTTTACCAAGTGTTGTTGAAAGCAGTTTATTTTGTTGTGTAATTTCAAATAAGAGGATTAATAATCCATAGTCTTCAAACTTTTTGGCTACTTCAACCAATAATTTTAGTTTTTCTATGACCTTGTTGTGTTCTTCATGGTAAATAAACCATTCTATTTCACTTACATTTTGGCTAAGAAAAGTGGGAAAATGTTGACTAATAAATGAAAAATAGTTGAGGGTGTGATGGTTAAGTTGATTGAATTTTTTTAAGGTTTCCTTGGATGCATTTCCATAAACGGCTTTGCAATAATAATCTAAAGTTTGATTAGGGGTATTTTTAATATGATGAATTAATTTTTGAGAAAGTAGTTGGTTTTTCGCAGCTAAATATGTTTCAAACAAATTTAATTGCTGAGAAGAACAACAGGCACTTATTTTTTGAATTAGAAATTCCATTTTTTAGAGGGGTTATCAAAACTCATCTGATTTTGATAAAAATACGGGAATTTTTTTAAACAACATCGCAGATTAATTTTACATCACTAACTTAAATTAAATGTTATGGAAAAATTACAAACTATCCTAAAAAACACCACGAAGAAAGATGTTTTTATTTTCATTTTATTATTTGTATTACTGTTTTCATCGACTGCTTTATTTTCGCAACATCAAATAGGGCATACCACTATTACTTTTCAGGATGCCAATAGAAATAACCGCAGTATAGAAACAGAAATTTATTATCCGGCAGCAACAGCTGGGACAAATGTGGCAATGGCTTCGGGGCAATATCCTGTAATTGTGTTCGGACATGGTTTTGTAATGGCTTGGAGTGCTTACGAAAATTTATGGACAGAATTTGTTTCAAGAGGTTACATTATGGTTTTTCCTAGAACAGAGGGAAATATGTTTAGTACCGACCACCAACAATTTGGTTGGGATTTACAGTTTTTAGTTCATCAAATGCAAATAGAAGGAGCAACAACAAGTTCTATTTTTCATAATGGAGTAGTTCCAAAAACTGCTTTAATGGGACATTCTATGGGAGGTGGGGCAGCCTTTTTAGCAGCAGACTCTTTGGTACAATCTAATATGACTTATTTTAATACGCTAATTGGTTTAGCACCAGCCGAATCTACAAGTAATGGGGTTTCTTCTATTAATTCTGCCAAAACAGTAACTGTACCAAGTTTAATTTTATCAGGAGCTCAAGATGGTGTTACTCCTCCTATAAATCATCATATTCCTATGTATGATTCATTGGCTTCAGCTTGTAAAACGTTTATTTCTATTATTGGTGGAGCACATTGTTATTTTGCTGAGCCTAATTTTAATTGCGATTTTGGTGAAGGAACATCATCTACAGGTATATCTATTACTAGAACTGATCAACATGATGTAACATTTGATTTTGTGAATCCTTGGTTAGATTATACTTTAAAAGGAGATTGCGATGCATTTGTTGAATTTAATGATTCTTTGCAAAATTCATCAAGAATAAATCATAACCAAGTTTGTACGCCTAATCCTGTGCCAAGCATTATGGCAAATGGTACTATTTTAACTTCATCTACAACAGGAGTAAGTTACCAATGGTACATAGATGGCAACCCAATTTCAAATAGCAATATGGTTTCTATTACAGCAACAGCATCTGGGAATTATGAAGTAGAAGTATTTTATACTGATGGATGTAGTGAAATATCAACTCCTTACACAATAGTTATTTCAGGTGTGAATGAGTTGGAAGAAGGCAATATCAATATTTATCCCAATGCTGCTTCATCATTTATAAATTTAGACTTACCAGATAATCAGAAATGGGTGGTAACCATATTAGACTTTACCGGAAAAGATGTGTTAATGCAGTTGGTAGATAATAAAAGAGTAGATATTTCTGCTCTTCCAAGTGGAATCTACATGCTGCAACTTCAATCTGAAAAGTTAGTTTATACTACAAAATTGGTGAAGAGATAATGTTTTTTGGAGTTTAGTCCTTCAAAAAATTAGCAATGATTTCTTTACCATATTGGTTAAGAATAGATTCAGGATGAAATTGAACACCATATAAGTTATACGTTACATGTCTCAATGCCATAATTTGCTTGTTTTCTTCTACTGCTGTAATTTTTAATTCACTAGGAAAGTTGTTTTGGGAAACAACCCAGCTATGATACCTGCCAATTTCAAATTGTTGCGGTAAATTTTCAAAAAGTTTGTCGGTTGTATCAATAACGTTCAGCTGACTTGCTACACCATGAAAAACATGAGATAAATTTTCCAATTTTCCGCCAAAAACTTCTCCAATGGCTTGCATACCTAAACAAACTCCTAATATTTTTTTTGTTGGAGCGTAAGTTTTTATTACATCTAATAAGATTCCTGCATCTTTTGGTAAACCTGGTCCTGGAGAGAGAATAATGATGTCATAAACACCAACGGCTTCAAGAGAAATTTCATCGTTTCTAAAAACATCCACTTCATAATTAAGCGCTTCAATATAGTGAACTAAATTGTAGGTGAAAGAGTCGTAATTGTCTAATACTAAAACTTTTTCCATCATTTATTCAGAAACATTTAATTGAATACGCTTGGTTCTGTTGGCTAAATCCCAAGCAGTATGAAAAACCAATCGGGTAATTTTTTCCATTTTAGAGAAAATAATTTTATCAACGGTGTCTGTTTCTTTATGGTAATCTTCGTGTACTCCGTTAAAATAAAATATTACGGGAATATTGTTTTTAGCAAAGTTGTAATGGTCAGAACGATAATAATATCTGTTTGGGTCTTTTGTGGTGTTAAATTCATAATCCAATTCTAATTGAGTGTAAGTAGCATTTGCTTTTTCATTGATTTCATGCAAATCATTACTAAGCATATTGGAACCAATAATGTAGATATAATTTTCGTTATCAGCGTGTTTTTCATCCAACCTTCCTATCATATCAATATTGAGGTTGGCAACGGTATTTTCTAAAGGAAAAACAGGATATTCTGTGTAATATTTAGAACCTAATAAGCCTTTTTCTTCTCCGGAAACATTTAATATTAAAATACTTCTTCTTGGTCCCTTGCCATCTTTTTTGGCTTTTATAAACGCTTCAGCAATTTCCATAATGGCTACTGTTCCAGAGCCATCATCATCAGCACCATTAAAAATTTTACCATTATGTTCTCCAATATGGTCGTAATGGGCACTTAAAATTATTAATTCATCTTTTAAATCGCTTCCTTCAATATAGGCCAACACATTGTGAGCATCAGAAATGGTTGTTTTTTTGTCGATGCTTAGGCTTAGCTTATTTTTAACAACAAAACTTTCGGAAACTCCTTTGCTATTTATTTTTTCTTTAAGTTTTTGTGATGATTTTGAGATGATTTCATCAGCCATTTCGGATGAAATATAAAAATTGGGAAAATCGTAATCTATCTCAGGTTTATCAAGCACTTTTAGTTTTTCGCTTTCAATAAAATGAGTGTACGTCTTTATCATTTCTAGCGTATTTTCATTAATGATAAGCAAAGCCAAAGCGCCTTTTGCTTTTGCCGTAGAAACTTTAGGATTATTTCTTTTGTTACTCCATTTAGAAGGGGTGTCTGTATTTGAAACCCAGTAGCGTTCACTTTTGTTTTTAGGTTCGCCATTTAGAATAATTACTACTTTACCTTTCACATCAAGGTTGGAGTAATCAGAGTAAAGAGAGTCGTCAATACCGTAGCCTGCAAAAACTACCTCAGCATTAATTTGTTCGTTTTTTAAATATGCCGGAAAGTTGAAAAAATGGTTGTTCTGAATGAAATTTTTATTGTTGTGAGTGATAGAAACTCCTGCTGCCTCTTGCAGCCCCACTTTATAAGTTTGATAATAAGCAATGTCTTTTATTGGTGGGATGCCAATTTCCTTATAAAAATCGCTAATGTAAGTGGCAGCTTTGGTAAGACTTTCTTTACCTGTTTCTCTTCCTCCATATTCGTCAGATGCGATAATGTGTAAGTGTTTACTTAAGTCTTCTTTAGTAATAGTCGCTGCATATTTTAGCGCAATGGAATCTTGTTGAGCAAAAGAATGATGAATACAAAAAGTAAACAGTATCGCAAGAACAATTATTTTTTTCAGCATAATCCGAGTAGTTTTTTGGTAAAATTACGGATAAGGTTTAAAATCGTATTGAAAACTAAGTAAAACACTTGCAGTCTTATTTTTTACAACTTTCTGAAAAGTAAAAAAGTGTTTAGAATGACAGAACTAATTGGATTTGTGGGTTGGTAAGTCTCCCAGAGTTTATGCTGAGCATAGGCGAAGTAAGGGATTTAGAGTGTTTTTACTTCTTAGCCAATTTCTCTAATCCGAAAATTAAGCCAAAACCAACAAGAGCAAGGATAATAACGCCCATTATTTGTGGTTCTTCATGGAACTGATTCGGTAAAACATTGGTTTCTATAAACGGAACAATTTCACCTTTAGCATTTTCTCTGGTAGATAATACTTCTTTCCAAGGCCAAACTTTATTTAAAGAACCAATTAGAAAGCCTGTTAATGCAGCAATAGTAATGTCATGGTATTTTTTAAATAGCCAATTTAAAAATTTGGAAAAAGAAAGTAATCCAACTATACAACCAACTCCAAAAATGAGTATGGTGGTTATTTTAAAATCTTTAATTGAAGAAAGAATTAGCTCGTAAGAACCCAGCAATAGTAATATAAAACTGCCTGAAATTCCGGGTAAAATCATTGCACAAATAGCAATTGCTCCTGAAATAAACATAAACCAAAGTGTATCAGGATTTTCCATAGGATTTAAAATGGTTATAATAAACGCAATTATCGTCCCTATAGTTACGGCTATAATACGCGATAACTGCCATTTAACTACTTTTTTACCTACCAAGAATACACTGGCAACTATTAATCCGAAAAAGAAACCCCAAATCAATAGAGTATGAGCATGAAGTAAATAGGTAATCAGTTTTGCCAAAGAAATAATGCTGATAGCAATTCCAAGTAATAGGGTTGTAATAAAACTTCCGTTGATGTGTTTCCAGAAAGGTTTAACACCTTCTTTGGTTAATATTTTTAATGCTTGTAAATTAAAACTACTAATGGTTTCAAGTAATTCTTCATAAATTCCTGAAATAAAAGCAATAGTTCCACCGGAGACACCAGGAACAACATCTGCTGCTCCCATGGCTATACCTTTCAATGCAATAAAAATGTAATCTTTAAGATTTCTTGTTGCCATTTTTTAGTTTATAAGCATTCTTCAACATAAGCTTCAATGCCGCCTTTTAAAGAGTATATGTTTGGAAGTTGATGTTTTACCGTTAAAGTACGCACAATGGCAGAAGATCTTTTTCCTGAGTTACAGATAAAAACAGTTTTTTTATCATTTTCAAATTGCGCTTTGTTATTGATTACATTTTCTAAGGGAATGTTTGTTCCACCTAGATTAAAATCTTCAAAAACATAATCATCTCTAATATCAATAATTTGAATATTAGCATTTTCCTCTATCATTTTTTTTATTTCTGAAGGAGCTATTTCATGCATAATGTAAAAAATCTAAAATTAAGTAGTAGGTTATTAATGAAATGCTGAAGTAATTTCTTCCGGAAGATTTTCGAAGAAAGTATCTCCTCTTAGCCCTAGTCTGAGACATTCTAAAGCAATTACTTCATTGGGAGAAATATTTCCTAAATTTACATTTGCTCCAAACTGCTTAATAAACCAAACTTGCTGATTTTTAAGTGGAGCTTCCCAAAGAATATTTTCTAATTTTACTTTAGCAATAATTTTGTTTACTAATGCAACATGAGCCGTTCCATTTGGGCGGTAAATGCCAACAGTACCACTTTCTCTAGCTTCAGCAATAACTTTCCATGCTCCGGCATCTAATTCATCTTCCATCATAGAAATCCATTTGGCGGGGCTAATAAAAATACCTGCCTCTTTAGAACCTACTTCGGATAAAACTCTATAATCTTTTGATAAGGTAGCAATGTATTCACATTTTTTTTCGTTGGGTAACACTATAGAACCATCAGAAACTTCACAAGTATCAATTTTGAATTTATCCAACAATCTTCGGTAATCATCAAACATACCTCTTACTACAAAAGCTTCGAAAAGTGTACCACCTAAGTAAACATTTAAATTTCCGGTTTTATAGATATCAATTTTTCTTTGAAAATCTTTGGTCACATAAGAAGTCCCAAAGCCTAATTTTACAAGGTCTGTAAGATGAGCATTGGCATCTACAAAATTTTCTGCTTGTCGCCAGCTAAGTCCTTTATCCATCATCATGGTTAATCCATTATTTCTTGGTTTTTGGTCTCTTTCCGGTATGTTTGGTAAGTCAAAATTCATTATCGTTATAATTTTCTATGATTTCTAATAAGCTTGGATAATCCAATACTGCTGGATAAAAAGTAATTAACGCTTTTGCTAATTGCTTATCCATATTTAATAATTCTATAAGTTGATTGGTTGCTTCTGAAAGGTTATCAATTTCTAAGTAGAAAGCTACCAAACGAACTTTAAGCAAACCACTATCGGGATGAGCTTCTATGCCTTTAATAATAGTCTTTAAGGCTTCATCAATTTGTCCGAGTTCAAAATAAGCATCAGCTAAATCAACCCAAGAAGTATTGTTTTCAGGGTCTATTTTAATAATCTTCTGATAAAGTTCTATCGCTTCTTCGTAAGCTTCAATATCTTTTAAAATATCAGCATAGATAAGTAAAAAGTCAGGGTGCTCAGGTTCAATTTCAATTGCTTTTTGAATAAAGAATATGGCTGAATCTGTTTTTCCTTGTTCATTAAAAACATAAGCCATTCCTGCCCAAGCATCAGAGTGAATAGCATCTAGCTGAGTTGCTTTTTTAAAATATTCTAGTGCTTCATCGTATTGAAGGTTGTTTTCGTAACACTCACCAATAAAATAAAACATGTCGGCATTGGGCTCTTCAAAAGCAAAAGTTTCTTTATAGGTTGCTATGGCTTCATCATATCTTTCTAACGAAGAAAGTGAATCGGCTTTGTTTAAATAAGCAGAAATAAAGTCTTCTTTTATGGCAATTACATAATCCTGAGCATCAATGGCTTTTTCGTATAATTCTGCGGAGTGGTAGCAAATACCTAAGTTATACCAACCTACATAGCTGTAAGGATTATCATCTAAAAAAGCGGTTAAAAACTCAATGCTGCTTTCTGCTCTGTCGTTCATGTTGTAGCAGAAAGTAATATCGTACAAAACAGTTTCGTTAGCGGGATTTTCTTTTAGCACTTCCTTAAATATAGCAATAGCTTTATCTAATTGCAGTAAGTTCTCATATTCAAATGCAATTTGCATTTTTATTGAAATTTGGTCGGCTTTATCGCTAGTAAGTTTTAACGCTTTGTTGTAAGCATCAATGGCTTTGTTGTGTTGTCTTATCTGACTGTAAATACTGCCTTTAATAATTTGGTTTTCAGGATTAAAAGGCTCTAAAATTTCAATAGCATTTAGAATTTCTAAAGCTTTATTAGGTTTATGTATGGAAGCTAAATATTCAGCATATTTTATTTTAAGTGATGAAGAACTGGGATGTTGCTCTAAAGAGATATCAATAGCTTTTTTGGCTTTTTCATTTTCATTCATCTCCATATAATAACTTATCAAATCTTCAAACTCTTCCACATCAAAAAAATAGTGATGGTTTTCGTTAAGCATTTGCTCAAACCTATTAATAGACGCTGCATAATCTGCATCATCATTATATGAATCAAAGTTGTCTTCCATACAAGATGTAAAATTAATTTTTTCAACGCAGGAAAGTAGTTTTTTGGAAGTTATTTTTCACAAAATAGTTAACAGTTAATTTTAGATTGTTAGTTCAATAGAATTACGCTAAATTTGTCCAAAATTTTCTATATGACATTAATAAAATCAATTTCAGGAATTAGAGGAACTATAGGAGGTATGCCTGATCAGGGTTTAACACCTTTAGATATCGTAAAATTTACTTCGGCTTTCGGAGCTTGGATAAAAAAAAGAGCAAACAAAAAAGAGGTAAGTATAGTAATTGGTAGAGATGCTCGTATTTCGGGAGAAATGGTGCAGCATTTAGTTGTGGGAACTTTGCAAGGTTTAGGCATAAACGTGATAGATTTAGGTTTGAGTACCACACCCACAGTAGAAGTTGCGGTAACTATGGAAAATGCTTCGGGAGGAATTATTCTTACGGCTAGCCACAATCCTAAACAATGGAATGCGTTAAAATTACTCAACGAAAAAGGTGAGTTTATTTCCGCTACCGATGGAGAAGAAGTGTTGAGAATGGCAGTAGCCAATGAATTTGAATATGCCAATGTTGATGAACTAGGAACATATTCTGTTGACAACACTTATTTAGATAAACATATACAAGCAGTGTTAGATTTGCCTTTGGTAGATGTAGCTGCTATAAAAGCTAAAAACTTTACTGTAGCAATAGATTGTGTGAACTCCACTGGTGGGATTTTCTTGCCACCATTGTTAAAAGCGTTGGGTGTAAAAGAAGTAATTGAATTATACTGTAAACCAAACGGTATTTTCCCACATAATCCGGAACCATTACCAGAAAACCTTACCGAAATTGCCTCAGTAATGAAAAAACAAAAAGCCGATGTTGGTTTTGTAGTTGATCCCGATGTGGACAGGTTGGCAATTGTTTCGGAAGATGGAGAAATGTTTGGCGAAGAATATACTTTGGTTGCTGTTGCAGATTATGTGTTACAAAATCAAAAAGGAAATACCGTTTCTAATTTATCTTCAACAAAAGCATTGCGAGATGTTACCGAAAAAAAAGGAGGTGTGTATTTTGCTTCGGCTGTAGGAGAGGTGAATGTAGTGGAAATGATGAAGAAAGAGAATGCTATTATTGGTGGTGAAGGCAACGGAGGAATTATTTATCCTGAATTACATTACGGTAGAGATGCTTTGGTTGGCATCGCTTTATTTTTAACGCATTTAGCGAAAAGCAATGTAACTTGTTCGGAATTAAGAAACAGTTATCCGAATTATGTAATGTCGAAAAATAAAATTGAGTTGACTCCTGATATTAATGTGGATGAGCTGTTGGTTCAGTTGCAACAAAAATACACGGATAAAGAAATTAATACCATTGATGGCGTTAAAATTCATTTTGATAATGGTTGGGTGCATCTAAGAAAATCGAATACCGAACCTATTATTAGAATTTATGCCGAAAATACTACTAAAGAAAAAGCAGATGAACTAGCTCTGCAAATTATTAAAGATGTGGAGGGAATGGTTAAGTTAGTTTAAAAGTTTAGGAGGTTAAGAGTTTAGAAAATAAAAATTAGAGGTTTGAAGTTTGAAGCTTTGAGCGATGGAAACTCCTCCCCTTCGGGGAGGTTGGGAGGGGCTAAATTAGAGATTAATAAGTAACAATAAAATAAATGAAAGTATATTTAGATAATGCAGCAACAACCCCTTTAGATGAAGAAGTGATAGCAGCTATGATTCCTGTAATGAAAGAAAACTATGGAAATCCTTCTTCTGTTCATGCTTTAGGAAGACAATCTAGAGCTATAATTGAAAAAGCTAGAAAGCAAGTTGCAGGGTATATTAATGCTGCTCCGTCAGAAATTTTCTTTACTTCGGGGGGCACAGAGGCAGATAATATGGTGCTGAGAAGTTGCACTGAAGATTTAGGTGTAAATCACATCATTACCTCTGCTATTGAGCATCATGCAGTTATAGATACTGCTCAGTGTGTTGAACAGCATAAAAATATTAAGTTGAGCTTAGTCAACATTGATGACAAAGGCTACATAGATTTGAATCATTTAGAGCAATTGCTTGAAGAGAATAAAGATAAAAAGACCTTGGTTTCTTTAATGCATGCCAATAACGAAATTGGTAACTTATTACCCCTTAAAAAAGTTACTGAAATTTGTAAAAAATACCAAGCTTATTTTCATTCTGATACAGTACAAACTGTAGGACATTACCCTTTTAATGTTAGGGAGTTGAAAATAGATTTTATGACTTGCTCTGCTCATAAATTCCACGGACCAAAAGGAACGGGATTTTTATTTGTCAACTCAGATTTGCAGCTAAAACCAATAATTACCGGAGGAGCTCAAGAAAGAAATATGCGTGCAGGAACCGAAAATATTTATGGTATTGTTGGATTGACTAAAGCCATGGAAATTGCTCATAGAGATATGGAAAATCACGAAAAACATATTAAAGGATTAAAACGTTACATGGCTGAAGAGCTTAAAAAAGTGTTGCCAACCATTGAATTTAATGGCGATCCTTTGGGAGATAGCTTATATACCGTTTTAAATGTTCATTTTCCTCATTCAGATATGGATGAAATGTTAATTTACAACCTAGATATTGAAGGGATTTGTGTTTCTGGAGGTAGTGCCTGTTCATCAGGAAGCTCAGTAGGATCGCATGTTTTAAGTGGGTTGGGAATTAATCAGGAGCAACCTTCATTGCGTTTTTCTTTCAGTAAATATAATACCAAAGAAGAAATAGACTATACC
>CAMPHX010000005.1 GCA_946886085.1 uncultured Flavobacteriales bacterium
ATATTTAATAGCGTTGAGTGTAGCTCATCGCAAAAAAAAATAGAAATTTTGAATAAATAAACATCAAACATCAAACTTGAAATGTTTTTCATTCTATCTAAAATATTACACTTTTTAATTTCTCCATTAATTTGGGCGATTGCCTTATTGTTTTGGGCATTATTAACTAAATCTGCTAAGCGAAAGAAAACCTTGTTGATAATAGCTTGTTCTTTACTTTACTTTTTTGCCAATCCGTTTATAAATGATGAAGCTTTTCGTTGGTACGAAGAGCGAAACCCAACTTATGATGAAATTTCTGAAACCTATGATGTTGTTGTTGTGTTGGGGGGCTTTACTTCTTTTGATGAACAGAACGGTTTGGAAGGTTTTCATGCCTCAGCAGACCGATTTTTACATGGATTGAAATTGTATAAAACGGGGAAAGCAAAAAAAATTATGTTGGTGGGAGGCTCTGGAAGTATTACCAACCCTGATGAGAAAGAAGGTGTAATAATGGCAGGATTCCTAGCTGATATAGGTGTGCCGATGGAAGATGTAATTGTTGAAAAAGAATCTAAAAATACCCGAGAAAATGCAGTAAATGCTGCTAAAATTCTAAATAAGGATTTTGCTGGTGGAAAATTTTTGTTGGTAACATCGGGTTATCACATGCCACGAGCTAAGCGTTGTTTTCAGAAAGTAGGTATTGCAGTTACTCCTTTTAGTGTAGATCATTATGCCGGAAAAAGAAAGTTTATTTTCGATCACCTATTTTTACCCGATACTTATACCATTGCAAAGTGGGAAACGCTTTTCCACGAATGGGTAGGGTTTATTACTTATAAAGTATTGGGGTATATTTAGTACTTAAAGTACTTAAGAGTTGATGAGTGAATTAATTCTAATGGATTAATGGTAAGTGATAAAAGTCATTCCCTACCAAGTAAATAAATCTGTACCTTTGTGTGAAAGAACAAACTTTAGTAAACATGAAAAAACTGATTACCTTATTAGCATTTATTGGATTGTTAGCTCAATTTACAATAGCACAAGACACCACAAAAACGTTGAAACCGATACATTTTAAAGGTGTTATTTTCGATTCTGACAGTTTTTCTATTCCGCTTAAAGGGGTAAATGCTACCATTAATAACAATAAAGGATTTTCTACCAACCAAAATGGAAATTTTAGCATAGATGTTTTTCCAAACGATACCATCAACTTTACTTATGTGGGTTATCATCCGCTTAAAATTTATATTCCAGATACCTTGAAAGGAGGAAATTTAACAGCAAAGTTTTTTATGGTGAGCGACACTATAAATTTGGCAGAACATTATGTTTTTTCTGATGATGGCTATGATAATTTTAAAAAATCTTTTTTAGATATGGAAGTTCAGCCCGATAGAGATTTGACTAATGCCAAAAACAATATTTATTTGTCTTTGTATGAAGCTAAAACCACGCAAGGCAATTGGACAGCTGAGGACAATGCCAAAAATGCGATAAAACAAGAAGAATACAAAGTAATCTATAAAGGAGCTATTCCTCAATTCCAAATTGTAGATGTGGTGTTAATATCTACCAGTATTTTGGAGCATGTAGCCACCGGAAAAATGAAAGAAAGAGATTTTTACGTGGAATTGGTTAACCTCCAAAACCAAAGTAACTTGATTTATTCTAAATCTGTGGAGTAGTGGTGTTGAGTTGGTAAAAACTCACTTCACCCTAGTATAAGCCACTACTTTGGTTTCAAAAAACTCTTCATCAAAAAAGTCGGAGATAGGAAAGGTTTCTACTTTTTTGTTGCTTTCTTCAATTTCCTCAACCAAATCGCCACCTTTTAAAAATAAAATACCATTTTTAAGTTCATGTTCGCCATTAGGCAAGAGTTTGCCTTTTACCCAAGGTAAAAATTTTGCAATTCGTGTTACTGCTCGGGTAACTATAAAATCAAATTGTCCGTTAACATCTTCAGCTCGTTGGTGGTAAGCTTTTATGTTGGTTAAACCTAATCTGTCTGCAATTTCGTTTACCACTTTTATTTTCTTTCCAATAGAATCTACCAACACAAATTGGCAATTTGGGTACAAAATTGCCAATGGAATTCCCGGAAAACCACCACCTGTACCTACATCCAAAACTTTTGTGCCGTCTTTAAAATTGACCACTTTGGTAATTGCTAAGGAGTGCAAGACATGTTTAAGATAAAGCTCGTCAATATCTTTTCTGGAAATTACATTAATCTGAGCATTCCAATCTTTGTACAGCGGAGCCAATAGGGCAAATTGTGCTAATTGTTCTTCGCTTAAATCGGTAAAATATTTTGTTATCAGTTTCATTTGTTGTTTAAAGTTAAACGTTTGATGTTCGAGGTTTGACATTTCTAATTCACACATCAAATTATTTCTAAGTACTCCAGGCACTCTTAAGTATTCCTAAGTATTTTTTAGTTCCAAGTAGAATTAATCTCTTCAATATAATTTAAAATCTTTTCTCCACCTATTTTGCTTTCTGAAGAAGAAGTAAACGAAGGAGGCATGGTTGCCCAGTATTTCAGCATTTCTTTTTTATAATGCAATAAATTTTTGTTCAATACAGAGCTACTTATTTTATCAATCTTTGTAAAAACAATGGCAAAAGGAACTTGTTTTTCACCGAGCCATTCCATAAAATCGAGGTCTATTTTTTGTGGAGGAAGTCTCGAATCTATCAAGACAAAAAGGTTTAATAAACTCTCTCTGGTTAAAATGTATTCAGAAATAAAACCTTGCCATTTCAGCCTGTTTTTTTGGGATGTTTTAGCATAACCATACCCCGGTAAATCAACTAAATACCAATTATCATTAATTAAAAAATGATTGATAAGTTGCGTTTTTCCTGGAGTTTGAGAGATTTTAGACAGTTTTTTGTTGTTAGTAAGGTAATTTATTAAGGAAGATTTTCCCACATTAGACCTTCCTATAAAAGCGTATTCAGGCATGTTGGGTGCCGGACATAAGTCTAGTTTGGTATTGCTAATTACAAATTCTGCTGATTTAATTTTCATGTTGCAAATTTAATTTAAATCAGACAAACTTAGCTTAATTCGGATAAACTTAAATAGTCTTCAGAAATAGAATTTGAGAACGCTTTCCCTCCACTTTTTATCAACATTAAAATCTATTGAAAATCAATTATTTGTATGTTTTTGCAACCCCAAAAACGGGCTTAAAAAGCTAAAAGTTATCAACAAAGTGGTAGAAAGTGGTAGAAAGTGGTAAAAAAGTGTCTATATTTACATTTTAAAAATTAAAAGCTTGAAATAAAGTCTATTGTATGGCAAATTTCATTGGAGAATTTGAGTGTAAGCTAGATACGAAAGGAAGGTTAATGCTTCCTTCGGGTCTGAGAAAGCAGCTGGATCCAGCTGCTCAGGAGAAGTTTGTCCTAAATCGAGGTTTTGAAAAATGTTTGGTGTTGTATCCAAAAAATGAGTGGGAAGGAATTAGTGCTGAGGTAAATAAGTTAAATCAATATGTTAAAAAGAACCGAGATTTTATTCGGTATTTCTATAGAGGTGCATCAGAATTAACTGTTGATGCAACCGGAAGAATTTTGTTTCCCAAACAAATGTTGGGTTATGCAGGGGTGGTAAAGGAAGTGGTGTTGTTTGCCTATTCTAACAGAATAGAGGTTTGGGATGCAACAACTTATAATAATTTGTTAACTGATGAACCGGATGATTTCTCCAGCTTAGCTGAAGAAGTGATGGGAGGTTCTAGAAACAACGGGCAGCATGACGAATTATCATGATCCTGTTTTGCTTAAAGCGTCAGTTGATGGTTTGAACTTGAAAGGTGATGATGTGGTGGTGGATGTTACGTTTGGTGGAGGTGGTCACTCAAGAGAGATTATTAAAAGATTAGGTGATAAAGGCAAATTATATGGTTTTGATCAGGATGAAGATGCGGTAAAGAATAGTTTGGAAGATGAACGCTTTGTTTTGGTAAGACACAATTTTCGTTATTTGAAAAATTACTTAAAAATGTACAATGCTATTCCTGTTGATGCAGTGTTGGCTGATTTGGGAGTTTCTTCACATCAGTTTGATGAAGGTGAAAGAGGGTTTTCTATTCGCTTTGATGGTCCGTTGGACATGCGAATGAATGTGAATGCAAAGCTTACGGCTAAGCATGTGGTGAATGAGTATGATGAGGAAAATTTGTTGAGGATTTTCAGGGTTTATGGAGAGATAAAGAATGCTTGGAAGTTGGTCCAGGAAATAATTAAAGCAAGAACATTGGAAGAAATAAACACAACGCAAGAGTTGTGCGATGTGGTTCAAGCATGTGTGCCGGGAAAAATGAGAAATAAATATTTAGCTCAGGTTTTTCAGGCATTGCGAATAGAAGTGAATGATGAGATGGGGGCTTTAAGATCATTGTTGGAGCAATGTCATGAAGTGATAAGACCAGGAGGAAGATTGGTGGTGATAACCTATCATTCATTAGAAGACAGAATGGTGAAGAACTTTATAAAGAATGGAAAAATTGATGGTGAGTTGGAGAAGGATTTTTATGGAAACCCATTGTTGAAGTTTAAGGCAGTAAATAGAAAGCCAATTGTAGCAACAGCAGAAGAGTTGAAAGAGAATAATAGAGCAAGAAGTGCCAAGTTAAGAATAGCGGAGAGGTTGGAAATTAGAGATTAGAAATTAAACAATTAACCAAAAAATGAACAAGTTTAAACAAAAAGAAAGCACTGAAAAGCAGGGGAAGGAGAAAAAGCCTTCTAGTCCTAACTTTTTTGTGTCGCTTATTTCGGGCAATTTCTTGGCAAAAGAAAATGTGGTGAATTCGCTTCCTTTTGTTTTTTACTTGACTTTATTGGGAATTCTGTACATCGCTAATGGATATAATGCTGAAAAATTGGTGAGAGAATTAGACCAAGTAAATGATGACTTAAAAGAATTACGCTCGGAATATATCACTATAAAATCAGATTTAAATTACGAAAGTAAACAGTCTCAAGTAGCTGAAAAAACCGAGTTGTTTGGTGTGATGGAATCTATTGTTCCGCCAACAAAAATTATGTTGTCAAAAAAAGAAATTGAAAGCATTAAATGAGCACAGACAGAAAAGCCATATTATCTCGTATTTATATTGTTTATTTCTTCGTCTGTTTATTTGCTCTCGTAATTGTAGGTCAGACTGTTAATATTCAAGTTGTTGAAGGTGCTCATTGGAAAGAAAAAGCAGAAAATCTCACTATAGAATATAATAATATTGAAGCAGTAAGAGGTAATATTTATGCTGCCGATGGAAGTCTATTAGCGACTTCAGTTCCTAAGTATGAAGTTCGTTTTGATGCCAATACGCCATCCATCACAGATGATTTCTTTTATCAAAATGTAGATTCATTGGCTATTGAACTTTCTAAGTTGTTCCCTGAAAGATCTAAAAAACAATATGTAGCAGAACTTATTGCTGCCAGAAAAAAAGGAGCAAGGTATCATTTAATAAGAAGAAATGTAAAGTTTACCGAGCTTAAAAGAATGGAGGAATTTCCTATTTTCCGTAAGGGGAAATATAAGGGTGGTTTTATTTATACGCAGCAAAACAAAAGAGTTAAGCCATTTAACATATTGGCGGCAAGAACCATTGGTTATGATAGAGAAGGAATTCAACCGGTGGGTATAGAAGGGGCTTATAGCAAAGAATTGAGAGGAATAAATGGGAAGAGATTAGAGCAAAAAATTGCTGGTGGCGTGTGGATGCCTATTAGCGATGAAAATGAAATTGAACCTGTTGATGGAAGTGATGTGTATTCTACTATTGATGTGAATATTCAGGATGTTGCCGAAAATGCATTGATGAAACAATTAAAGCTTCATCATGCAGGATATGGTTGTGTGGCAGTAATGGAAGTAGCTACAGGCGAAATAAAAGCCATAGCCAATCTACAAAGAACTAAAGACAGTACTTATTACGAATCGTACAATTTTGTTGTGGGAGCAGCAACAGAGCCAGGTTCAACATTTAAGTTAGCTTCATTAATGGCTGCTTTCGAAGATGGTTTTCTTGAGCTAGACGATATGGTGGATACCGAAGATGGAACTACCAAATTTTATGATGCGGTAATGAGAGATTCTCACAGAGGCGGTTATGGTAAAATTTCTATTAAAGATGCTTTTATAAAATCATCTAATGTGGCCATTTCTAAAGAAATAAACAGAGTTTATGCTAAAGACCCACAGAAATTTATTGATAGATTGAACAAAATGTATGTAAACAAAAAGTTGGGTATTGAAATTTCGGGAGAAGGAACGCCATACATTAAAAATACATCCGATAAAAGTTGGTCAGGAATTACCTTGCCTTGGATGTCTATTGGTTATGAAGTTGAATTAACACCTTTAAATATTTTAACTTTTTATAATGCAGTAGCAAATAATGGTAAAATGGTTAAACCAAAGTTTGTAAAAGAAATCAGACACAGAGGAAAGTTAGTTAGAAAGATAGAAACTGAAGTACTAAATCCTTCTATCTGCTCAGAAAAAACCATTAAAATGGTTAAAGAAATGTTGGAAGGAGTAGTGCAAGAAGGTACAGCAATCAATTTGAAAAATGATGTATATAAAATTGCTGGAAAAACTGGTACAGCACAGATTGCCAACAAAAAATTAGGATATAAATACAAGAAAGACATTAAAGTTAGTCATCAAGCATCATTTGTAGGCTATTTTCCTGCTGACAATCCTAAGTATACTTGTATAGTGGTGGTTAATGCACCATCAAAAGGGGTGTATTATGGAAATTTAGTTGCCGGACCAATATTTAAAGAAGTTGCCGATAAAGTTTATGCTACTAGTATAGGAATTCACAAAGAAATTCATAAAAAAGAAAATCAGGCTAAGTCTAGAATTCCTTATGCTAAAGATGGTTATTACCCCGATTTGAAAAAAGTTTATGAAGAATTCGGACTAAAAACCAACCAAGGAAATGAAGTTACAGAATGGGCAAGAGTAAATACTGATGTAACTGCTGCTCATATAACTGCTAGAAAAGTATCTCCAATTTATGTTGCAGATGTAACTGGTATGAGCATAAAAGACGCCTTATATATTTTAGAAAATCAAGGATTAAGTGTGTTTTTTAAAGGAAAAGGCGTAGTAAAAAAACAATCTATAGCACCAGGAGAAAAACTAGTGAAAGGAAACAGAATATTTTTAGAATTAGAATAAGCAATGGACAAACTTTTAAAAGACATATTATACAAAACAGGAATTGAGGAATTAGTCGGTAATACCAATATTGCTATTGATAAAATTTGTTTTGATTCTAGAGAAGTGGAAGATGCTAGTCTGTTTGTTGCTGTAGTTGGAACCGCTGTAGATGGACATCAATATATTAATCAGACGATTGAGAAAGGAGCTACAGCTATTGTTTGTGAGCAGTTTCCTGAGCAATTGCATGATGGAATTACTTACGTAAAAGTGAAAAATAGTGCAGCAGCTTTAGGAATTATTGCTGCTAATTTTTACGACAATCCTTCTAATGAATTAAAATTAGTAGGAATTACCGGAACGAATGGCAAAACTACAACTGCTACATTGTTGCATGAATTATTTATGCAGCTAGGTTATCAAGTTGGATTGCTTTCTACAGTAGTAAATAAAATCGGAAATGAATCCATTCCTTCAACACACACAACACCCAATGCAGTTGAGCTGAATAAGTTATTAAGAAAAATGGTTGAAGCAGGTTGTGATTATTGTTTTATGGAAGTTAGTTCGCATGCTATTCATCAACACAGGGTTACAGGAGTAGCTTTTTCAGGTGCTGTTTTTACCAATATTACGCACGATCATTTAGATTATCATAAAACATTTGATGAATACATCAAGGCTAAAAAAATGTTTTTTGACATGCTATCGGAAAATGCTTTTGCATTGGTAAATAAAGATGATAAAAACGGAATGGTTATGCTCCAAAATACCAAAGCAACACCATACACCTTTGCTTTAAAAAGTGCTGCAGATTTCACTGCCAGAATTTTAGAAAGCGGATTTTCAGGAATGATGCTTCATATTGATAAAAATGAAGTATGGACTAAATTAATAGGTGGTTTTAATGTTTATAATTTACTTTCTATTTATGCTGTGGCGGTATTGCTAGAGCAAGATAAACTAAATACATTAACAGCAATTAGTAACCTAAATGCTGTTGAAGGAAGGTTTCAATACATTAAATCTCAAGATAATATTTCTGGAATTGTAGATTATGCTCATACGCCCGATGCACTTAAAAATGTGTTAGGAACAATTAGTGAAATTAGGACTAACAACGAAACTGTTATTACTGTTGTTGGATGTGGAGGTGATAGAGACAAAACTAAAAGACCTTTAATGGCTCAAATAGCTTGTGAGTATTCTAATAAAGTAATCCTTACTTCAGACAATCCAAGGTCAGAAAATCCTGAGCAAATTATTAATGACATGAAAGCGGGAGTTGAGCCGCAGCATTACAAAAAAGTATTGTCCATTACCAACAGAGAAGAAGCAATTAAAACAGCATGTATGTTGGCAGAAAGCAATGATATTATTTTGGTGGCAGGCAAAGGACACGAAAAATACCAAGAAATAAACGGAGAAAAGTTTCCATTTGATGATTTAGAAATACTGAAAAAACAATTTTCACAATAACTATAAACTATGTTGTATTATTTATTTAACTATCTAAACAAATTTGATTTTCCAGGTGCTGGAGTATTTGAATATATCTCTTTTAGAGCCGCTATGGCGGTTATTGTTTCCTTGGTTATTTCAATGATATTCGGAAAAAAAATTATTCAAAAACTACAGTTGTTGCAAGTAGGGGAAGTTGTTAGAGATTTAGGGTTGGAAGGGCAAATGAAAAAACAAGGAACACCAACTATGGGAGGGTTAATTATATTGGCTTCTATCTTAATTCCTACCTTACTTTTTGCCAAATTAGATAACATTTACATCATTTTGATGCTGGTTTCTACAGTGTTGTTGGGATTGATAGGTTTTATTGATGATTACATTAAAGTGTTTAAGAAAAACAAAGCGGGTTTAGCAGGCAAGTTTAAGATTATGGGGCAAGTAATTGTAGGGATTATTGTGGGAACCATCCTTTATTTTAATGAAGATGTGGTGGTGAAGCAAAAAGTAATGGATGTTAACGCTCCTGCACACATCAGCTACGAAATTCAAAATGATGTAGAGACTAAAGTTATTGAGAATTACACTTGGAAAGAAGTAAAATCAACATTAACCACCATTCCGTTTTTTAAAAATAACGAGTTCGATTATGCATCGCTAACGAAGTGGGCAGGAAAACATTCATACTTACTAGGCGGGATATTGTTTGTGCTAATAGTTATTGTAATTATAACTGCTGTTTCCAATGGAGCCAATATGACAGATGGTTTGGATGGGCTTGCCACCGGGACCTCGGCAATTATAGGAGTTACTTTGGCAATATTTGCTTACGTGTCTGGTAATACCGTTTTTGCAGAATACTTAAATATTATGTACATCCCTGAATCAGGTGAGTTGGTAATATTTATTGCTGCATTTGTTGGGGCTTGTGTTGGCTTTTTATGGTACAATTCATATCCTGCTCAGGTTTTTATGGGCGATACTGGCAGCTTGGCATTGGGAGGAATTATAGCAGTATTTTCTTTAGCGGTAAGAAAAGAATTACTAATCCCATTGTTGTGTGGTATTTTCCTTATCGAAAACCTATCGGTAATGATACAGGTGGGCTACTTTAAATATACCAAAAAGAGATACGGAGAAGGACGAAGAGTGTTTTTAATGGCGCCACTTCATCATCATTTTCAAAAGAAAAATATGCACGAAGCTAAAATTGTTGCCAGATTTTGGATTATAGGAATTATGCTGGCACTATTAACTTTTGTAACGCTTAAACTGAGGTAAGAGCCTCCCCAACCCCTCCGAAGGAGGGGCTACTTAGAGGACTGAAAAAATGAAATGTGAAAAATAACTAATGACAATTAACCAAAATATCAATCAGAATAACGGTTCTAACTGGCTTAGTGCGGTGGAAAAGTCCCCCTTAGGGGGATTAGGGGGCTTCATACCTAAAATAACCATACTCGGAGCAGGAGAAAGCGGAACTGGAGCAGCTATTTTAGCTAAAAAGCAAGGGTTTCAGGTTTTTTTGTCGGACAAAGGAAAAATACAAGATAAATACAAAGACGTTCTTAAAAATATTGAAGTTGAATGGGAAGAAAATCAACATACCGAAAGTAAAATTTTTGAAGCTACGGAGGTAATTAAAAGCCCTGGCATTCCAGATACAGCTCAATTGATTGTAAAGCTCAAAGAAAAAGGTATAAATGTGATTTCGGAAATTGAATTTGCAGGAAGATATACCAGTGCTACAATAGTTGGAATTACGGGAAGCAATGGGAAAACAACAACTGCCAGCTTAACTTATCATATGCTCAAAAAAGCAGGATTAAATGTGGGGTTGGCGGGAAATATCGGAGAAAGTTTTGCCAAGCAAGTCGCTCAAGATGATAAGGATGTTTACGTGTTGGAATTAAGCAGCTTTCAGTTAGACGGAATGTTTGATTTTAAAGTAGATGTAGCGGTTTTGTTAAATATCACTCCCGATCATTTAGACAGGTATGATTATCAGTTGGAAAATTACGCAGCATCAAAATTTAGAATAACGCAAAATCAGGATGAAGATAGCCATTTTATTTATTGCTATGATGATGAATTGATTCAACAACAATTAAAAAAAAAACAACTAAAAGCTCAGTTGCACCCTTTCAGTATTACGAAAGAAATGGAAAATGGAGCTTATATAAAAGATGAAAAATTAATACTAAACATAAATCAAAAACAACAAACTATGACACTACAAGCGTTAGCACTACAAGGAAAACACAATCTTTACAACTCAATGGCTTCGGGCATTGCAGGAAGAGTGTTGGAATTAAAAAAAGAAATTATTAGAGAAAGTCTTTCAGATTTTCAAACCATAGAACACAGGTTAGAGCCTGTATTAACGGTTCATGGAATTGCATTTGTAAACGATTCAAAAGCTACTAATGTAAATGCTACTTGGTATGCTTTAGAGAGCTTTCAAGAAAATGTAATTTGGATTGTTGGTGGTGTTGATAAAGGAAATGACTATGAAATGCTTAAAGACTTAGTGAAAGAAAAAGTAAAAGCAATTATCTGTTTGGGAGTTAACAACGAAAAAATCCATGAAGCTTTTGGAGATGTTATTCCAACTATTGTTGATACTACTTCTGCTAAAGATGCTGTAGATATGGCTTACAGATTAGGAACTAAAGGAGATACTGTTTTACTTTCTCCAGCTTGTGCAAGTTTCGATTTGTTTGAAAACTATGAAGATAGAGGAAGACAGTTTAAAGCTGCTGTAAAAGGATTGTAAAACTTACATTATCATGCAAAATTTAACACAAATAGGCAATCAAACATTTTATCATGCTCCATCTAATGGAGTAGGAAATTTATCTATTGACTTAGATAAAACAGCCATTATTGTTACTCAAGATAAGCTTTCAACTAATATTAATTGGATAAAAAATCAATTGAAAAATAAAGTAGTGAATGTAATGGTGGTTGGAGAGCATTTAAATGATTTTGTTCCTGAAATTCAGGAAAGGAATGTGCTTTTATTTGCTGTGAATAGTTTTTCAGAAGGAGTTCAGTTGGCAGTAAAAAGCCACAGAATAATAGATAATGTAATTTGCTTTTGTGATGATAAATCAATGATGGATTTTTCAAATATCAGCGAAGAATAAACAAAATAAATGAACGTTGTAGATAAATATATAAAAGGAGATAAGGTAATATGGCTGGTAGTGCTGCTATTATCTATCTTATCTATTTTAGCTGTCTATAGTTCTATAGTAACCCTTGCCTATAAATATAAAGATGGTGATACCTTTTATTATCTTTTTAAGCATGTAGTGATTTTAGTTATAGGCATTGTGTTGATGGTGTTGGCTCATCAAATTCATTTTAAATACTATTCTCGGCTGTCGCAAATAGCACTAATTTTATCTATTCCTTTGCTGCTGTTGACATTAATAACCGGAGCAAACATTAATGAAGCCAGTAGGTGGTTAGTTATTCCTGTTATTAATCAAACTTTCCAAACATCAGATTTAGCTAAATTGGCTTTAATCATGTATTTGGCTCGTTTTCTTTATAAAAATCAAGACTCTGTAAAAACATCTACCAAGTCGTTTTACAAAGTAATGTTCCCTGTGTTGGCGGTTTGCGGATTAATATTACCCGCCAACTTCTCTACAGCAGCCATGCTTTTTGTAACTAGTTTGATAGTAATGTTTGTGGGAGGAGTTAATATAAAATATATTTTTTCATTAGTAGGAATTGGTGTTGCCATGCTAGTAATCATGCTGGCAATTGCTAAGTTTCAACCCGATTTGTTACCAAGGGCAGACACTTGGGTAAAGAGAATTGAATCTTTTTCTTCTGGTTCTGCCGAAGGGAATTATCAGGCTGATCAAGCAAAAATTGCTATTGCTACAGGTTGGCCACCAAAAGGGCCTGGAGGAAGTACACAACGTAACTTTTTGCCCCATCCTTATTCAGATTTTATCTATGCGATAATTTTAGAGGAATATAGTTTAATAGGAGGAGTAGGGGTTATTTTGCTTTATTTGATATTGCTTTTTCGGGGGATAAAAATTGCCCAAAAAGCAGAAACAAGTTTTGGTTCTTTGCTCGCCATTGGTTTGTCGTTTAGTTTGGTTTTTCAGGCAATGATAAATATGGCGGTTGCTGTAAATCTTTTTCCAGTAACAGGACAACCATTACCCTTGGTAAGTATGGGCGGAACTTCTATTTGGTTTACCTGCTTGGCAATAGGAATTATATTAAGTGTAAGTAAAAGAACAGAAGAGTTAACGGTAAAAAATTAACGATTTAAAGGAAATAAGAAATGAAAACACATAAAATTATAATTAGTGGAGGAGGAACGGGAGGTCATATCTTTCCGGCTATTGCCATAGCGAATGCTATAAAAAGTAAGTTCCCTCACACCGAAATTTTATTTGTTGGAGCTGAAGGTAAAATGGAAATGGAAAAAGTTCCTGCTGCAGGCTATGAAATTATTGGCTTGCCAATTATGGGATTACAACGTAGGCTTACACTTCAGAATTTAAAGTTTCCTATTATGTTGTTTAAAAGCATGATGAAAGCTAAAAGCATCATCAGAGAGTTTAAGCCTGATGTGGTTGTTGGTGTTGGAGGTTATGCTAGTGGTCCATTGTTAAGAGCAGCTACCAAAATGGGTATTCCTGCATTAATTCAAGAACAAAATTCTTATCCTGGAATTACCAATAAATTGTTGGCAACCAAGGTGCAGAAAATTTGTGTAGCCTATCCGCAAATGGAAAGATTTTTCCCTAAAGAAAAAATTATTGTAACGGGTAACCCTGTCCGTCAGGATATTAAAAACCTAAGTGCCAAAAGAGAAAGAGGAATAGAGTTTTTTGGATTGGATAAAGATAAAAAAACAGTGTTAGTAATTGGTGGAAGTTTAGGAGCAAGAACCATTAATGAAAGTATAGAAAGCGGATTGGAAAAATTTGCTCAAAAAAATATTCAGTTGGTTTGGCAAACAGGAAAATGGTATGAAGATAAAGCAGCATTAGCGGTTAAACCTTTTGAAAATAACGGAATAAAAACCATGGCATTTATTTCTAAAATGGATTATGCTTATGCTGTGGCGGATGTTGTAATTTCTAGGGCTGGTGCAAGTTCAATTTCCGAATTGTGTATTGCAGCAAAAGCAACTGTTTTTGTTCCATCACCAAATGTAGCCGAAGATCATCAAACTAAAAATGCAATGGCGTTGGTAAATCAAAATGCCGCAATTTTGGTTAAAGATGTTGAAGCCAAAGAAAAACTGGTAGAGCAAACACTAGCATTGGTAAAAGATGAAATGCAAAAAGAAAAATTAAGTGTAAACATTGCAAAAATGGCTTTTAACGATTCAGCTGAAATTATTGCTGATGAAGTAATGAAGTTAATTAAATAATAAATGAACATAAATACTATCCATACGGTTTATTTTTTAGGTGTCGGAGGCATTGGCATGAGTGCTTTGGCCAGGTATTTCTTAATTAAGGGCTGTAAAGTGTATGGGTATGACAAAACAAAAACCAGTCTTACAGAAGAATTGGAAGCAGAAGGAATTACAATTCATTATAATGAAGATGTAGCTTTAATTCCAGATGTGATTAAAAACAATGAAGAAGGAATTTTAGTGGTTTATACGCCTGCTATTCCTAAAGACAATAAGGAATGGGTTTGTTTACAGCAAACAGGAATTAAATTGTATAAACGTTCAGAAGTGTTGGGGTTAATTTCTCAAGAATATTTTACCATTGCTGTTGCTGGAACACACGGAAAAACCACAACATCCTCTATGATAGCTCATGTGTTGAATGAATGTGGAGTAAAATGCAATGCTTTTTTAGGCGGCATTAGTTTAAACTTTAACTCTAATTTGTTACTTAATGAAGATGCTAAAATTGTTGTTGTAGAAGCGGATGAGTTTGACAGGTCTTTCCTTACTTTAAAACCTAACATTGCTATTGTAACTTCTTTAGATGCTGATCATTTAGATATTTATGAAAATAAAAATGAGATGCATAATGCTTACAAAGCCTTTGTAGAAAAGATAAATCCAACAGGAACCTTAATAACCAAACAAGCTTATCTAAACATTTTGCAATCCAACAATAAACTAAATACACTTACTTATTCTATAGAAAAAAAGGCTGATTATGCCCTGAAAAGCAAAAGAGTAGAAGACGGTAATTTTTTAATTGATATAGAAACACCAAGTGATGTGTCTCAAAATATGGTAATTGGGTTGCCTGGAATTCATAACATAGAAAATGGATTAGCAGCTTTTGTTGTGGCAGATTTATTAAAGATAGATAGAGAAAGAATTAAAGCCGCATTAAAATCTTATAAAGGAGTAAAACGTAGGTTTGAATTTCATATTAAAACCAACGACCTTGTTTATATAGATGATTATGCACATCATCCAACAGAATTAACTTTTGCTATTTCATCTATTAAAGAGTTGTATCCTGACAAAAAAATTACAGGTGTTTTTCAGCCACATTTATACAGCAGAACAAGAGATTTTGCTGATGAATTTGCAGAAAGTTTGTCTTTATTAGACGAATTGATTTTACTTGATATTTACCCTGCAAGAGAGCTACCTATAGAAGGTGTGAGTTCTGCAATGCTGTTGGAAAAAGTAACTATTCAACATAAAAAAATAGTACAAAAAGAAGAAGTGCTAAGCTATTTTAAAACTAGCCAGCCTGAAGTATTGGTTACGCTCGGGGCTGGAGATATAGATACGCTGGTTCAGCCATTAAAAACAATGTTGAATGCAAAAGCAGTAAATTATTAATGAAGCAAATAATAAACATATCATTATGGATAATTGCATTGGTGTTAATCATTGTAGGATTAAGTTTTGCTAACAAAAATAAGTTGTATATGCAGTTTTCTAAACCTGTTATAGATATAGATTATAATTCTGAAAATAGATTCATTGACGAGACAGATGTATTGAAAGAAATCATCCATAATCCGCAGGATACCAGTAAATATTTATATGCCTTTGATGTAACAACAATTGAAGAGCGATTAAAAAATAATTTTGCCATAAAAGATGCTCAAGTATATAAAACAGTTGATGGTAAAATTGTAGCATGGGTAAAACAAAACAGACCAATTGCAAGGGTAATAAACCACAAAAATGAAAGTTTTTATATGGATGAAGATGGGTATTTAATGTCGCTTTCAGAAAAATATACAGCTCGTTTATTAGTCATTAATGGAAATGTTAAATCTTCTTATAATCAATATTATAAGAAAAATTTAAGTCAATTAGATGATACTTTGGCGACTAAAACTATTATGGATGAACTATATCAATTGGCTCAACTTATTGATAACTCTGAGTTTTGGAAGGCACAAATTGAACAAGTGTATGTTAATAAAGAATTGGAGATTGAATTGATACCAAAAGTAGGAAATCATATAATTGTATTGGGAAAACCTGAACATATGGAAGCTAAACTTAATAAG
>CAMPHX010000006.1 GCA_946886085.1 uncultured Flavobacteriales bacterium
TGTGATTTCCGCTGCCTTTGACTTCATCATCCTTTTCGTGTCCGTTAAAGCCGTATCGGTACCCTGCAAAATCTTCACACAGGGTTTGTGTTACTTCTTCTTCATGGGTAATGAGGGCATCGTCTATAAAGAAAGAGCCACTGGCGTTGTTGCCCGTACGGTACACTTTTATTACATAAGTTCCGGTGGCACTTGCCGTAAATTGGTGGGTAAAGGTTACCACAAGGTTAGGGTTGCCATTGGCAACACTTTGGGTATAAATCACCGTATTGTTAGGGTCTAACAATTCTAACACGATGGTGGAGTTAGAGGCAAAACCGTTTTCAATGGTTATGCTAAAATCATACACCTCTCCATTGGTAGCATTGATAGATTGCTGTACACCCAATAAACCTGCTCCGCCACCTTGTTTTTTTACTTCCAATTTTCCATCGGTGGTAACACTTAAAATAGGGGTACTGCTTAATGCTGTCCATCCTTGGGTGGTTCCATCATCAAAGTTGGTGTTGAGGTCTTCTACCACCAGGGTAAAGGTAACTTCATCGCACACTTCTTTGGTAAAGCTTCGGGCGTGTAGTGGTGCTCCAAATGGGCTGTAGTCGTAAGTGAGCAATACATCCGGTTCGTAATAATCTACGGTATTGTCTTGGTCGGTATCTCGGGCTATTTTACGGTCGGAGATTACTGCCAGTACATTGCCTAAATGGTTGCTTAGCTCATATTGTCGGTAGCCTATGTAGTGGCTATATTGGCTAGTGTTAGGCGGTGTAGTAGCTATCATTTCTACGGGAGCGTTGTTGTTGCCTAAGCGGCTGCTTCCGTAAATGTTTCGTTCGGTAAGGGTATAGTGGTTGTCTTGGGTAACATCGTCTATGGTGTATTCGTAAATTGCCATTACGTTGCCTTGTGCATCGCGCACATAGTAGGTGCTTTTTTCCCAATCGGTAGGGATAGCGGGGTCAAAATTAATGGTGCTGCTGTTAGGTGTCATGTTTCCGTATTGGTGTTTGGCAATTCTGTTTCCGTTGGCATCGTACTCAAAAATAAGATTTTTTTTCAAACTTGATGCCATTCTTATGATACTTTTTATTTTGCCATATACGGTCCAGTTAATTTTATGTATTTCTTCTTGTTTGTCGGCAATAAGGTTGCCAATAGGGTCGTACATGTAATTATTAGAGCCATCGTTAATTTGTGCCAAGTTGTTGTTAAATAATCCCATGTCTTTAATGTCATCATCAAAGTGGTTTTTGCCGGGAGTAGGAGCATTGGGGTGGGTAGTAGCGGCATTATCATTTACATGGTACAAACGGTTGGCAATGGTATTGCCACCATCTTTGGCATATTGGTAAGTCATTTGGTCAAAGGTATTGCCGTCTTCATCGTTACGTTGTTGGGTAAGGATGTTTCCGTTGGCATCGTAAGTAAAGTAGTTGTAGAACCTGCCATCATAAGCTCCTGTATTTCCCCATTGGTTAAAGGTAGTTTGGTTGGGGTCTTGCTCTATGTTGGTAAAGGCGGCAGCGGTAATGAGTCGGTTCAGCTGGTCGTATTTATAAGCGGTAGCTTGTGGCAGTGGGTTAGGGGTAGGAGAAGGTGTGGTGGCGGTATAAATTTCGGGTTTTTTAATGGTAGTAACCATTGCACGGATGTTGCCATTAAACAGTTCAAAGGAGTTGTTAAATACATCGCTTCCTGCTAGGGTAGAAACCGGCAGGGAGTTGTTAGTAAAGTTAGCTGCAGCAATGGGTTGGTAATCGTTGTTGTGGTAATGCAGGCTAAAACCTACCGCATCGTTAGCAAATAGGGAGTTTGCACCGGTTCCGGTAGCATCTTGCCCCATGTCGTTGGCAGCATATAAGGCATCTGAATTTACATTTTTAAGCCAACCTTGTAGGGTGTAAGCATAGTCGGTACCTTGTACGTTGTTATCGCCTAGTTCAATACGTGCTAGTGGGCCGTGGTCGTAATAGAAATAGCGGGCTTCGTTGCTCCAAGTAAGGTTATTATCGCTCACCAATACTTCTTTAATACGGTTATCGGCATCGTAACTGTATTTATGGTGCCATTGGTCGGATTCGCCAGTTTGGTAGCTTACTTTGTTTACATTGCCCGAAACTAAATCGTAGAAATAATCTAAGCGTTTAAAACGTTGCGAAGCAGTAGAAGTATTGGCTGTTAGGTCTTTATTATCTTGCAACAGGGTTTTTACATTGCCATGTATGTCGTAACTGTAGTGGGTAGCATGGTTGTAGGTGGTGGTATCGCTATCTAAGGTTTCTTCGTAGCACACCATTACCACACGGTTACGGAAGTTATCTTCGTTAGGTGTAAACGTAGCAGGTAAAATAGCGGCTATACCTAAGGCTTGTTTATCGTAATAGGTTTGGGTAACTTGTGTTCTGGCACCTGTAGCTTCGTTTAACCAAGCAATGAGTTTGGCATCGTCAATTACATTAGGGTTGTAGGAAGCACCAATGTTGGTACCGAAAATATCCGTAAAGGTTATGTTGGCGGTATTTTCGGCTTTTTCGCCTACCTGAATAATTCTACCGAGCACATCGTAAATGGTATAGCTGTATTTTTTAGGTGAGCAGCCAAATTGTTTGCTGTTTTGCGAGATGACCAATCTTCCGAGTCTGTCGTAAAAGAATTTAGATGAAATTTCATTGGTTTCGTCACGCATTAAACGGGCGTAGGTTTGTAGTGCATTGGTAGCATCGTAATCGCCACCCAAAAAGGCATTGAAACGAGAGGCTACGGCTATGGTATAGGTATCTTTTTCTTCATCAACAGCTTGCGTAAGGATGTTGTCAGATATGTTTATTCCTTCCCATGTGATGGTGGTAATTTCCAGGTCAGTACCGTTGTTCCAAGAAACATTATCGGATCGGAAGAGTTGACCGTTGTCGCCTACAATGTAACCGAGTTGATTATCGTAAAAATCAACATCATTTAAGTTTACGGTAGTAGGCAATCCTGAAATTAAGCCGAGTACGGTAATTTCGGTAGGTGTAGCACCGTTAGTATTGTTGTAATTAATGATGGTATTGTCTTTCCCTACGGCAATAAAGGTATTGTTGTTGGTAAAATGGTGTAATGCCAACAGGCTAGCGTCATTAATGGAAGCATTAGCAGAGCTTGGCGTACCCGGAGTGTTAATGGTGATGTTGCTCCAATTGCTACCGCCATTGGTTGTTTTGTAAGCAACGGCATTGTTGGCAGCATCTCCACCCACAATAAAGCCGGTATTTCCGTTTATACTGATATCATTAAGGGAGTTGGTAGCAGTTCCCGGCACAGTAACGGTTGTAGCTAAGGAAGAGGAAGCTCTACCCAAGTAATTTTGTTCGCCCACAATAAAGCGGTCGTTAGCAGTAAAGGTAGCGTTTAATTCCATAGGAATAGCACTAGTAAATCCACCTTGGGGTAAGATGATGCCGAAAGAAGTACCTGAGTTGTTGGTGCTTCTAACGGTATAGTTTTTACCTACTACCGTACCGTTGTTGATGGAGCTGAAATGTATGCCTGTAAGTCTGTCGGTAAATACTTGTTTGGTAGGCACCACTGTAGCATTGCCACCAAAAAGCACGTGACTGAAATCTGCTCCGGCTATGAGTTTGCCGTTATCGTTGTATTTTACGGTATTGATACTACCGCTTTCGGAAGTAGTTAAAGAGGTGTAATTATTTAAGGTGTAATCTGAGGTATAAAGTATGGTACCTGATTCACCTACTACCAATGCTTGAGTGGCAGGTGTATTTTGTTTGTCTATGGCTAATAAATTATTGGTAGTATTAGTGGTTTGTAAAGTGAAATTAGTACCGTTCCACCACACTAAACTACCGTTGTTTCCTGCCATAAGGGTATTGTTGCTTACATCTACTTTGTCGAGTGCGTTGAGGTTTGCTATGGTTGGCGTAACTTTAAGCACTAATTGGTTGCTGTTTCCGCTAAGCATTTTACCGTTGTTGGTAACGGCAGCAATGTTAGCAGGTTGAGTAACTACTACATCATTCATTTTTTCTACTCTTACATTGGTAGTAGTGGACGTTGCTGTATAAGTAGTTGCTGCTAATTGGTTGATGTCTCCTGCAAGGTCTATTAGTACTACAGCATCATTCGGCTGCACACTAAATAAGCGGGTGGATGTTGGAGCAGGCAGCGATAAACTAACAGAAGAATTAGTAAACGAACCGAAAGTTGGATTTGGTAATCCGGCACCAAGGTTTGCAGTAAACTCATGCATGGCGTTAGAAGTACTATTGTACAGCACAAATTTAGCGTTACTTAGTAATTGTATATCTGTAAATACATCTGTTATAGTAGATGCTTGGATTTGAAAAACTGATAGTGGTGTAGGAGTAACTAATGCTCTATCTGGGTAAACCTCAAACTCAATTAAATTACCGTTGTTATCAATACCTAACCCCATGATGTGGTTGCCAGAAAAATGTACAAACCGTACTTGTTTGATATCAAAATTGATAGGTGTTTTTGTCCACGATGGGGTGGTAGCATTAAAATTATTGGTAACATACATATGTGTAGAAGAAGTAGCAACCACAATAAGGTTATTACCATTAGGTACAGCATACGCATCGTTAAGTGTAACAACAGGAGTTGTAGCATCAACAAATTTAGGTTCATGTCCGATGCCGTTATTGTTGATAAACACTTTTACTACTTTGCCGCCATTACAGCCTGCCATTAAACGAGCGGTAGTTCCGTCATTTTCGTATAAGTTCAGGGAATTATAGCTGAGTGTATTGTCTACTAAGCTCCAAGTAGTACCACCATTGTTGGTTTTGTAGAGGTGTTGGTTAATAATGGCTACTCCATTGTTGACATCTTTAAAATAGATGTGTTCAAAATTGGCTCTGGTGTTGGTTTCGGTAACGATCCAATTGGCTCCATTATCGGTAGTTTTTAGTAATAATCCGTTGTTTCCGGCAACTACCGCAGCACTGTTATCAATGGTGCTAACAGCAGTAAGGTCATCTACACGGATGTCTTTAATAGGTGTCCAAGCAGAAGAACTACTTGCTCCTGTAAAGGTATTATAGCACACATAGTTATTGCCGTTGGTAGGGTCGTAAACCGAAAGATAATACATGCTATTAGCAACATCTGCATCAATAGCGGTAATAGTGGCATTAGATGAAAAAATAGCAGGAGAAGTGCTTAAAGTTAACTTAGTTGGTACTCCATTTTGGTAATTTACTATTGAAAGGTTATCTCCCACTAACAAACCGTTTCCTGAAGCATCTAGGTATAAATCATTTAGATTTTCGGTAACATTAGCTGTGTAAAGGTTAATCATGTCCCATGAAAAACCGCCATCTTTAGAAGCTAAGAAAACACCGTTGTTGCCTACAGCATAAGCATCGTTGGTAGTTGCCCATTGCATGGCATTGATATCGGCAGCTACTACATCATTTACTCTTGTCCAGTTGGCACCGCTATTGTTGGTGGTGTAAAGCAACCCTCTGTCTTTAGGAGTGCCACCCACCAATTGGTTTATCCATCCTACAAGGAAACCTTTAGAAGGGGTAACAAAATGGCTTTCTTCGATATGTAGATTGGTTGGTAAGCCATTTACTCCTTGAAAAGCAATTAAATCCATGTTGTCGTGGTCGGGCAGGGTTTGCTTAGTCAGTTGATTTAAACTGTTGTATATGTACTTAGTTTCCATACGGTGGTTGGTATAGAAATTTTTGGTGTTAGTGCTTCTATCAGCAAGTATTCTCATAGAAAGATTATCGGAAGAATTAGTTGTTGACACAATGTCAACTCCTTCGGGTGGGATGGTTTTGATGAGGTTTCCTGCTTGGTCGTAATAATACAAGGTAAAATGATGTTCGGCATCATCATAATTTTTAGTAAAGCTTTCGTTTAGGTAGTTGGTGCAATGCTCAAGATAGCGTGTAATAAATTCTTGCGAAAGGCTATCGATATATTGTTGATAGGCATTAGCAGCATTTGTCAATGCAGTGTTAATCATGTTTTCCACACAAGGGTTTACGTAAGGAATGGTAACCTCCGGAACGGTATCGATACTAACAGAATCGGGGCCACAAGGTAAGTCGGCACAGATGTTGGCTAAGTCTAATTCTCTTGGGGGTATGTCTCCTGCTGCTACGGTATCGTTTATACCGGCACCGGTACTTGGAAAAGAAATAGTACCACCGGCAGAAGTAGTATCTCTAATAGTACCTACGGTTTCTTTAAACTTAGGCACACAAGCACACAAGTTTCTTTTTTCAAATTCTGCTGCAGAATAAGTTTCTGTAATCATTGCGTTGGTAAGGTTGCTATCGGCAATCATTTGGTTATAAGCTAACACCCCTGCTTGGTAATCTTTAAAAGCTTGTTTACAGGGGTCAACGGCTTTACAATCAAATTCTTCACAAGGAACATCTACTGAACAATCGGGGTCTTTCAATGGCAATGGTAAGGTTAGATTTTGGTTGGCAGGCACTTCCAAATAAGGGCTAATGTATGCCATGTAACTTGATAGACATTCGCACATAGAAACTCCTTGTTCTTCGAGAGGAATAGGTAATTGGTGATTATTGAGTTGGGCATAACTAGAATTGTTGTAGTTATTTAGTAAATCTACCAACTGAAAGTATTGTTGAATACATTGTGTTTGTTCAGTATTTGTAAACCTAAATGCTGTGGTATCATAAAAAGGTAATTTATTGGGTAGTTGAGTAGTGTCAGCAAAGGTGTTGATATAGGCGGTAAATCCTGCTTTAGCAAAAGCATTAAAGTATAGGTTATTTTTTTCTGTTTCCTGAAAAGAAGCCATTTGTAAATATGCTTCGGCATATTTAGCCAAGGGGTGATTGGTTTTAAAGTCTTCAAAGGCATTTACATAGGTTTTATACAATAACTTATTTGAATCAATAGAAGTGGTATCTATCATATTGTTTTCCACCATAAAAGACATAATATTAACCGCTTCGGAAGTGTTGTTTTGTAAACAAGTATCTACATGATTGATATAAGTATTACAACCTGTTGCTAGTCTGTTAGCCGCATAATTATCTATACTTACAATTTCTAAGGTATCTAAAGAGAGGTTATTGGCTCTTATATTATAAATTTTAACTGCTTTTTTATATCGTTTGTATTCTTTATCAATGGAAAGTATTTTTCCGAAATCGGCAATAAACATATCAAAACGATGGAGGTAAATGCTATCGTCAATGGCAGGATTGAAATTGTCGATAAATTGAATATAATGCTGTACAAAACCTCCGGCACCTTTACGCATAATTTGATTATAAGTAGGTGTTTCTACAAAAGCGGAATCGGTAGAAGTTAAGCTTAAACGTGTATTTACATCGTTAACAGCTGCTTCTAAGGTAGGCATGAGTGCTAGGGTAGTGTCTGTTTCTCTAGCTCCGGAGTTAATACCTGATCCAAGTGTGTCATTAGGTTCGTAAGGATCTGTAGGATTACCAGGGTCACCGGCAAATTGTGTAGAATCGATACAAGTTTCGCAATTGTTTAAAGGAACACAGGTGGTTGAACCGTTTACCAAGATAAACTGAGGGACACCATTAGGATCAATATAAGCGGCATCGAACATAAAATCGTAATAGACATTGTTGTTAAGTTGACCAGTAGCTGTAAAGTTTTCAAATTGAGCAAAATCGGCAAAAGATAAGCCATCAGCAGATTCGAAAGACATGGTAATTTCACAATCGCCTACATTTAATTCGAGTGTAGTTAAACAAGGAGAAACATTACAATCTATGGTTTCATTAACGGTGGTAGTTACATTGTTAGCTGTTCCGAAATAGCTGATTAAACCCTGCGTCATAGCCGGACTTTGCATAATGTCTTCTAAATCGTTTATTGCAAAAGGATTTTTAAGCATTTCTGTTTTAAGCAGGTTGAAGAAATCATCTAGATTTTGATGAGCCGGAGTTTCACAATCTACCAAAGGAGGATTTTCGCAGCTGCCCAGTTCTAATTCTGTGGAGCTTCCCATAGTTTGAACGGTAGCTGTTCCGGAGATAGTTCCTAAGTTTAAGCCATTAGCATCAAAAGCCTCAATGGTAAACACATTGTTTCCTGTACTGGAAATATTGATGTTGTTGAAAAAGCTGATTTGAGCAGGATTAATATTGTTAGGATTACCTGTAAATTGAAGGCTAATGGTATTGGTACCATCAGAAAATGTTCCTACGAAGGTAGGAGATAAACTCCAAGTAATGTTAGCCGTATTAGGAAGTAAATTGGAAATGTTAGCAGTGATAAAAGGAGCATAATTAGGGTTATTTCCAAATAGGAAACCAGAAGAAGTAAGGTGACCTTCTATTGCGATAACGCTTAGTAGCATTTGGATGTCTTCAGCCAATTCGTTAGGAGAGCAAATTCTGTTAAAGTTACAGTTGAGTATGTTCATGCAGGTTTCTCCGTTTATTTCTTCGAGTGTAAAACCACCATTACCATCATCTACTTTAGCGTAAACCGTAAATGTGTAGTTAGGAGCATTCAATCCGTTGGCATCAAGCCCTATAAAACCTAATACATCATTCCAGTTGAAACTACCTGAAACAGGTGTTAAAATGGTTTCGCAACTGGCAGCATTAGGAGAAGTGGTAATGAATTTAAGGGTATTGCCACTAAGAGCAGCATCGTAAGTAAATTGAGGGAAAGGCAACAGTGGGTTATTATTGCTTAAAGCAATTAATAATCCTGAAGTGGAAGGCAATGAGTTAAAGTTGAAATTAGTAGCTGTTAAATTTCCGGTAGCAGCAAGTTCATTAAGTACATTTTGGAAATTGAAAGCAACAGGACATTGTCCGGTAATAGCATACATTTGGTAAGCAATGGTGTTAGGGTCAACTCCCATATCGCTTTCATCTAAAAATCGTTTTTGTTTGTATTTGAACAAGGCTCTTCTTTGGTAAGAACAAGGTTGTTGTGGATTATAATATTCGGAAGTAAAAATATTGGTGGTGGTAGCAAAACTTTTATTAAAAGGATTGAAAGAAGTGCTTCCGATACAATCGTTAAAACTTTCACAATTTTGGATAGCGTATTGGTCGTAAATGGTATTAATAATTTTATTTTTCTTTTCTAGGTAGAGCGCAACAAGTGTTATCCATTGAAAATCTTTTAGTTCAGCTTCTTCTTGAGGGGTTAAAGGAGGACCTACATCAGCTCCAAAGCTAAAGCATGGTAGGGGAGATGGAGTAACTGTTAATCCAGCATTACCACACTTTTGGATATAAGCAGCGACTTCAATCATGTTTCTCATTTGACCATCAATTACATAAGAATTGTTAAAGGCGGTTATTAATTCATTAGCAGCTGTAGCGTTATAATTAGCTGCTCCGGTAAAGCTGATAAAAGGATCTGCATTGAAATTGAAGGTATAGCCATTAATGTTGTCTCCGCTGAGATAACCTGCTGCAACGGCATCCGTAAAAGAGAAATCCCTCAATTGAGCATCAAACAATTCACTGGAAAGGTTGTTGTTGTCTTCTTCCATGTGTCCTAAACATTGTTGGTAATAGCAATATTCAGGATGGTATTGTACTAATGATTGAGCCCATGAATCTTGCCAATAGGTACCTACAAAATCGCCAACATTGGCTAAATATTGAGGACGAATATATAATAATCCACCGTTGTTGATAATATTACCGACATAAGTAGGATCTACAGCAGGAGCATATCCACCTTGAGGAAGTGGCGTTACCTGAATAAAAGATTCATTACCAAACTCATCTACATAAATGTTTTGATTGGTATTGTTTAAAAATAGTTTAGGGTACTTCCAATTACTGGTATAACTTGTGTTAGCTTGAAGGTAATAATTAGTAACAGTAGTATTATAAACGCTTAGCCAATACATGCCCACATTTATATTGTTATTGGCATCTAAGAATTGTCCGTATTGTCCTCCCGGAGAAACATCAGCTAATAGCATTTCATAGGCAGTTTCGCACATGGTAAGTAATTTACAAGGAGCTAAACATTCTTCGAGCATCATATCGTATTCAGCAGCAGTACCTAAGTTGTTAGCCACAAAATCTTCTTTTATTCCTAATGCTTCAGCACAAGATTCACAGGTAATGTTACAGTCGTTGGTATCTATTTCTGCTAAGAATTCATCTTCAAAATCTTCTAATGTTTTAATACAGGTATTGTTGTCAGGATTAAGGTATTCTTGCAAATAGAAATTAATAGCATCTTCATTAATGGTTAATGTTTTTACAATGTTATAGTTTCCTACAGGTAGTTGGGCCGTAAATTGAATATCTTTTTGATAATTAGGAGAATTACAATCTACATTAAAAGTAACGGTATTATCACCATTGTCAGTAAAATTTCCTACCAGTTGGTTAAATTCGATAGGGTCATTGGTGTTAGCATCTAGTAAGACTACACCACAATCATCCGTAAGTTTGATGGTTAAATCGTAAATACAATTAAAACACATGTCGGGCAGACACGCTTCTTCAAAAGAAGCAGTAATCATTTGGTAGTCGAAGGCATATGGTCCAGATGTAGTTACTAAGAAAGTTTCATTAAAAATCATTTGGTTTACTTTTCCGGCAGCAGTAGTATTGGCAGCGGTAGGTAAAATCATTTCTTGTGTTAAATTTACAGATGCACTGGTTTGAGAAGGAATAGGTTCTACATTGGTAGGAGGGTTTCCTGCTAAAGCGGTAGCAATTACTCTTCCTTCTTGGTCTAAATAAGAAACACTAATTTGGTTGTTAGCATCAATTACCATGTTTTTTTTGTAGTGAGAGGCATAACCTACTTCAGAGCCAAAAAGTCGGTCTATTTGTAATTGATCAGGTTTACCGTAAAAGAATTTTGTTTCGTGTCCGCTGCCTAATTTAAAATCTTCTCCAACGCCTGATTGTCTTCTAATTCTACCTGTATTGTCGGGAGTATATTCAATAACGGTAAAAGGATAATCATGCGCATCGGGAACAAATTGTTGATGAGCATCTTGTTTCGGGTTGTTTGGAGAGTAGTATAATGAAGCACCTGAAACATCAAGCATGGGTTCTACAGCAGTTTCGCAATCTGCTACATCTATATCAAAATCAATTTTGTTGTATCCTGTACTGTTTTGGTTTTGATTAAAATTCGGATAAAATTTAATAGGTGGAGTAGTGGGTGAAGGGCAGTTTTCATCTAACACAGGCACAGGCAATATACTAACGGCAGCACGTCCTTGATGGTCATAAACCGTTTCGCCAACTATTACATTTTCATCAGAATTAATTTTAGTTACACTTTGACGATTACGTAGAGAGCCATCAAAATAACTGATTACTTCTTTTTTTTTGCCTTCTTCCGCAAAGTTGGTGGTTACTTGCCAGTTTTTTAAATTTTCGTGGGAGATGGTTTGGAATTTTTGATTTGCTGATAGACCACCTATATTTCCGGTTGTGTTTGCATTCCATACGCCATAAATCCATTTATCTAATTGTAAGGGGTCTTTTCCAACGGCTCTTACTCTATAAATTAAATATCCTCTTTCGAACAATAATGGCAATGTGTAATTGGTTGATTTTGTGTTTATTCTGGTACTATTGTGTTTAAAATCATAATTTAACGCGCTGGCAGAAAGGTTAGTAATAGTAGTAGGGTTATTAGCAGTAACGGTTGCTTCATAATCATTAATAAAAGCCCATTCCAACTGGTATTCTAACGCTCCTGTTATTGTTTGCCAACTGATTTCAATTTCTTCAGGAATATTAGATGGATCGCAGTCTAAATCTATTTCAGTAGGAGGGTTCATTGAAACTGCTGTATTAGCAAAGGAAGTGAAATCAACTATTCGGTTTACCAAAATAGTTCCATCAATGTATGCATTTGAGGGTAAGTCGGTAACGGATATACCGTCTACTTTTATAGTAACAATTTCAAATTGGTATTCATTAATGTTGTCAAAGATAAAAGCGTCTTTATCTTTAAAGGTTTGTTGGTCAAAAGGAGCATATTCTATAGTTAAAGGTATGGTAAAAGTAGTTCCTGAGAAAGGAGGAGGTCCCGATAAGGTAGTGATTTCTACATCCACCTCTAATAAATAAGGGGTGTCTATAAAATCTGGATGATTAAAGTTTATTCCTAGCGTTACAATATCGGTAATATCAACATCTACGGCATTGGGTAGTCCGGCACAAGATGAAACAGTTTTGTTATCACCCACTTGTATAAGTGGTGTTGTAGCATTTGTTTCTATACGTTCATTACACTCTAATGCTTGTGCTTTAAATACTATGGTTGTACATAATAATAAAAGCAATATGGTTAATTTTTTTATCATAACTTTTTGGTTAAAAGTGTCACAAATTAAAGTCTGTCATTTAAGCCTCACGACTTATATAGACATATTTAATTATTATATCTAAAATCTATTAATTCAAAGTTTTTAAACTTATCGGTTAATACATATTTTTTATCTACTTTATAAACTATATCGGTTAAATTGAACTTGGTTTTTTGGTTCGAAATCATTTTTCTGAAGTTAATTTTCAGTTTTGGTTTATCTTTAAGTAATTGACTATTATCATCTTCATATTCTACTTCATTGGCATAAAAAAGAGTAATTTCTTCGATAAAATTTTGGTTTATTCTTATGTTAATCTTCTCGAAAGGTAATCCTTTTTTGTAGAAAATATTTAATAAAATTATTTTGCTATTATTTTCAGTTTTGGTAGCATTAGTAATAGCACTTTTGTATTTGTTAACGTAGCCTGTATCAATGGCAAATGTTTGAGAAAATGTGCTGTCAGGGTAGGTAATTCCGACCATATTTTCAGTAGAATCTATCATTACTTTAATTTGCTTATTCTGTAGTGAATAAATTCCTAATTGATATTGTTCTACTGTTTCATTTTTTTTATGTATAAATCCTTTAGAGTGGTCTTCCGGTATAACACTGTAATGACCTTTATAGGAAGAAATTTCGATAGCCACATGATACTCTTTTTGATTATATATGCTATTTACATTTTGCATTAATTCAGTCATTTCATCAATAGAAATGGGTTTCTCTTGAGCGTTACAAAAAGAAACCATCAGCAATAAAAGGATGCTATGTAGTAGTAATTTTTTCATTCAGGTTTACTGGTATTAGATTTAGTTTCTTGGATGGTCATTATACCTCTTTCCGTTTCTTTTTTAACTCGTATTAATTGGCCTTCTTCATCGTATTCATAAAAAGTAGCATAATGTCGTTCATCCAATTCAGCTACTAAACGCATATTGATTGGATCATAAACAAAAGATTTCATGTTAGAATTAAAAGGAAGTACCCTGATGTCGTCAAATAATACTTCTCCGGAAACGCTACCGAATAGTATTTCCATTTCTTGTGCAGAAGAGGGAACAACAAACTCAACTTCTATGCGCTGCCATCCATCAATTATGTCTCCTGTAGGGATAAATGGACCAAGAACTGTGTTATTTACATCGTTAAATAAAAGACTTAGTTGGGGGTTATCGTAGGTAGTTTTGGTAGGGAGAGCTCCTACTTCTTTAGCCCAAGCTGTAACTAAATATTTTTGTCCTGGAATAGGAGCGAAGGAACCGATGCAGGTTTCACAAAGAGGATCTTCATCGCAATTTAATTCGGGAGTAAAAGAAATATCAAAATCATAAGTTTGGTTTCCATCACATTGAGGATCTATCACTAGCACATAAGTTCCTAAACCTGCATTTACAGTATTGAAAGCATAATTTAAACTTGTAGTAGTGCCGGTAGCAATTATATAGTTTTGTAAATCAGAATTACATTCATAATCAGCAACAGGAGGTTTTGCCAAATAATATTGAAAATTAAGTGGATTTGTTGTAGAAGGATTAAGGTTATATACGTTTCCTGAAATGTTTAATTGCTGGGATAAATCTGTTATAACAAATTCATACCATAGTAAATAATTACTTGAACCATTACATTCGCAAGGAGATTCAACATGAAGATCATTACACAATTTTGTTACTGTTTCGCATGACAAATTAGATTCACATGTTGGAGGAGGAACAACCGGTTGACAATTTTCATCAATATCCACAAAATCAATTTCTATTGTAGGACATTCTACTTCATTAATAGACACATTTAAAAGATACAACCCTGTATTAGGGAAAGTGTAAGAAAAACTTTGACCACTGCCTGACTGAAGTAAATTAGTTGGTGACATTAAACTGGGTTCACATGGACCATATAGCATTTGATTACTGAGGGAATAATTTACTGATGAGTTAGTAGAAAATGGTGTAGGGATACTTACATTAACAGTTGTGTTTGCATATTGAATGTCTAATACATAAAATCTGTTATGTCTTCCTTCAAATCCGCAATTAGGAGAACAATCGTAAACTTGTGTAAAGTCTGTACAAATAGTAAAAGGGGAATGACATTCTTCATTTGGATTACATCCTGAATTTACTCCATCATTATAAGTAGAACAATATTGATTAACAGTTGAATTACCAGAAGATGGCTGCATTGTACTACTTATGTTTATTACTTGTTGTGTGGTAAATTCACCGGGTAATAAAATAATTTTAACTAAGTAAAATCTAGTATTTGAAGAAGAAGTCATTTGAAATTTTACTGAAGGAATAGTAGAGGTTTCTTGGTAAGTAGCACATTGAGAAGTTTGTGATACTAATGAGTAAGAATAGTTATCCCCTTGAGTAAATGGAGTACCAAGTGTGTTGCAATTGTAGCTCGTCTCAAAAGGACCATAAATTTCATAATTTATTCTTGTTGGTCTAGTACCATTATTTAATGAAATGGAGATGAATCTATTAGCGGTTAAAGGATCGATTTTAAACTCATACCAGAATTCATTATTGACAATAGAAAAATCATTTATAGTATTAAAAATTGTAGCATCAATAGCTCTAGGAGCAGTACATGTAGTCGGGAATTGAGCAAAAACATAGTTGTTTGCTGAGATAATTCCTACTAAACAAATTATAATATATCTAAGTAATAAGTTCATCATAAATATTTTTAATTATTAGCAGATAATAAAGGTGAATCATTAGTATATGTTAGTTGGTTAGTTGTTTGACAACCTTTATCATCAACAGCATTAAATTCAATAATAAAATCTTGTCCTTGTGTAGGAACAACTTCAAAACCAGTAGGAGTAGGAATAACAGTTGGACTACCTGAAATTATCTGAAAACCGGTAGTAAAAGCACCCGAATAACCTACCAAGTTTATTTGTAATAAATTTGCACCTATTAACATGCTAAATGTCATTTCACAACCAGTTTGATCGCACCAAAATAGCTCTCTTTTTAGTGAGGCACTATTGTTTGGGTCAACTTTAATACTATTCCTTCCTGAATGGGCATCAGAATTATTAATTCCTAAACCATCTTCATTAAATTTAAAATGATTGTCGGCACACTCGCTAAAACCTTCATCTTCAAAACTGGTAAAGCCTGTTTCTCTGTATCTGGAATTTGCAGCAACTGATTTGGGTAAGGTTTGATTAAATCCAAAAGTGGCTGCTGAATATCTGCCCAATGCATCTTGGTTTTCAAGCTCCTGTCCAAATGGGTTGAACTCTGTTACTTGTGAAGTAAATGTCCAGTCTTTTCTATCTATTATCCATTTGCCGCTACTATTGAGTTTATAAAAAGGGAGGTAACTTTCAAAAGTGCCGTCTTTTCTTATGTTGGTATTGTTGTTATAATCACTTTGTTCTCTATTACTCAAATGCAAATAAGAGATTTTAGGTTTATAATTTCCTTTTATACCTAAGAAGTATGGGTTGGTACTAGCAATTAAATTTACATTGTCATTACAATCGCAATAGGC
>CAMPHX010000007.1 GCA_946886085.1 uncultured Flavobacteriales bacterium
GTTTATAGCAATTTGTCCAGAAGTATAAAGCATATTATTTAACAAAACTGCCTGATTATAAGGGCCTATTGGTGCCGGAGCTTTTGGTGTGTTGATTATCTTTTTCATATTGTTAAATTTTGTTTTTAATTATTATCTCGCAAAGACGCAAAGACGCTATATTATTTTTAAAAGTCTACAGTCTTCAATCCTCAATTCTCAGCCATTAATCCCCAATCTCCAATTTCTAATTTCTAATCTCCAATCAATAGAATTACTGCGTAAAATTAGGTACAGAGAAAGTTATTTTACATTTATTAAGCAATTTTTATAAAAAAATAACTTCATAAACTTTTTTAACCGTTAATTTCGCAACAAAAAGTTATAAAAAATGAAGATTACTTATTTTGATTTAATTGACCAATCTTATTATTTTCCACAAGAGGGATTTAATATTGAGGATGGTAATTTATTTTTTAACGATACCTCAATTAAGTATTTAATTGATAAGTATCAAACTCCTTTTAAGATTTCTTTTTTACCAAAAATTGGAGATCAAATAAAAAAAGCAAAAAACCTTTTTAGCAAGGCTATTAAACAAAATAATTATAGGGGAACTTACAACTATTGTTATTGTACAAAAAGTAGTCATTTCAATTTTGTTATTGAAGAAACGCTAAGACACGGAATTAATTTAGAAACTTCTTCGAGTTATGATATTGATATCATCCTTAATCTTTACAAAAAAGGACTAATCAATAAAGACAAAAAGATTATTCATAACGGGTACAAAACAGATAGTTACATTCAAAAAATAGCCTTACTTCAAAAAGAAGGTTTTACTAACAGCTTTATTATTTTGGATAGTAAAAAAGAATTAGAAAAACTTCAGAAAATTATTAAAACGCCTATTCGTATTGGTATTAGAATGGCTATTGATGAGGAGTCTCAATCTACTTACTATACTTCTCGTATGGGAATTAGAGCTTCAGAAATTATAGATTACTACAACAATGACATTAAGCCTAGAAAAAATGTAACGCTAGAAATGTTGCACTTTTTTGTGGATACCGGAATAAAAGATACCATGTATTATTGGAGTACTTTTATTAATGCGATGAAGCTTTACGCTAACCTAAAAAAGAATTGCGACACGCTTAATGCTATTAATATTGGTGGCGGTTTACCTATTAGAAACAATTTAGGTTTTGAGTACGATTATAAATTTATCATTAACCAAATTGTAGCTAACATTAAAGATGTTTGTAGTTCTGAAGGGATTGATGACCCGGATATTTATACCGAATTCGGGAAATATACTGTTGGAGAAAGTGGTGCCTTGGTTTTTGAAGTGCTTGATTACAAACAACAAAATGATGCGGAGCTTTGGTACATCATCAACAATAGTTTAATGACTACTATTCCAGATAGTTGGAGTATGCACGAAAAATTTATTTTACTACCAATTAATAAATGGGATAAAGAATATACCAAAGTAAATATTGGCGGCATCAGTTGCGACCACTCTGATTACTACAATTCGGAAGATTTGAATCAAGAGATTTATTTACCTAAAATTGATGATAAGGATAAAGAACCGCTTTACATTGGTTTTTTTCATACAGGAGCTTATCAGGATTCTATTAGTGGTTATGGTGGAATTAAACATTGTCTTATTCCTTCGCCAAAACACATTGTTATAAAACGAAATGAAAACGGTCAGTATGAAGATTATCTTTTTAAAGATCAACAAAATGCTGAAGTAATGTTGGATATTTTAGGGTATAATGACTAGCTAATAGGTTTCAGGCTCAAAGTTTGAAGTTTAACTTCGTTGAACTCGCAAGATCGTTTAAGGTTTAAACTGTCAACCGAAATACCGTGAACCGAAAAGCAACTAATAAACTATAAACTCATAAACTAACAAATATGACTATTACAGAATTTGCAGAAAAACATTACAAACACTTTAATGCTGCTACTTTGGTAGATGCCTCTAAAGCTTACATTAAGCACTTAGAAAGCGGACACAAAATGATGATTACTCTTGCCGGAGCAATGAGTACTGCCGAGTTGGGTATTTCTTTGGCTGAAATGATTAGACAAGACAAAGTACAAATCATTACTTGTACGGGAGCTAACTTAGAGGAAGACATTTTTAATTTGGTAGCTCATACTTTTTACAAAAGAGTGCCTCATTACAGAGATTTATCTCCACAAGATGAACAAGATTTACTAGACCAACATTTCAACAGAGTTACTGATACGTGCATTCCCGAAGAAGAAGCCATGCGTAGAATTGAAAAACAATTGATTGAGGTGTGGACAAAAGCTAAAAATGAAGGTAAAAGATACTTTCCACATGAATATATTTACCAATTAATTAGAAATGGTTCTTTAGAGCAATACCATGATATTGATCCTAAACACTCTTGGTTAATAGCTGCTGCTGAAAAAAACTTACCGATTATTGTTCCGGGTTGGGAAGATTCTACTACGGGAAACATGTTTGCTGCTCACTGCTTAGAAGGTATGTTTGAACCAAGCATTGTAAAATCAGGGATTGAATACATGATGTATTTAGCAAAATGGTACCAAGAAAATGCTGTTGACAAAGGAATTGGTTTTTACCAAATTGGTGGTGGTATTGCCGGAGATTTCCCTATTTGTGTAGTACCTATGTTGCACCAAGATTTACAATTAGACGGAATTCCTTGTTGGAGTTATTTCTGTCAGATTAGTGATTCTACCACCAGTTATGGTTCTTACTCAGGAGCTGTGCCTAACGAAAAAATTACTTGGGGGAAACTAGAAGTAGATACTCCAAAATTTGTAATTGAATCGGATGCTTCTATTGTAGCACCGCTGATGTTCCAAATTATTTTAGAAGCATGATTTGCTTAGCAACGAAAACAACAAAGCCCGCAGAAATGTGGGCTTTGTTGTTTTGTTTCAGCATTAATATGCTAGTGGATAAATAAAGCGTAGAAATTCTAGGCTTAATGGGAAGTTGTTTTTATAGATAATTACAGAAAATTAAACTGTTATAAACACCAACAACTTACAAAATAGTAAAAGTCCTTTTGATGATTTGTATGGTTTTTTAGTATATTTGAATAAATTATAAAACGAAACCTGAGCTTCGCTTATACAACTAAATTTGGTTGTATAAGCGAAGGTTTATATCGGGTATATACAAGTTGTGGTGCATTTAAAACAAAACAACAAACATGAAAAAAATAATTAAACTCTTTCTTCGACTTGCAATTGGAACGACCTTTTTATCTGCCGTTGCTGACAGGTTTGGATGGTGGGACGAGAAAGTATCTGTCTGGGGGAACTGGAATAGCTTTTTGGAATACACTCAGGTAATTAATCCTTGGTTTCCAGACTCTTTAATTCCCACACTTGGAATTATTGCAACAGCAGCGGAAATAATTTTTGGGACATTTCTGTTAATGGGACTTAAAACCGAATTTATAGCCAAATGGAGCGGATTTCTTTTACTTCTATTTGCACTTTCAATGACTTTTTCGATAGGACTAAAAGCAACATTTGATTATTCCGTTTTTACAGCATCAGCCGGAGCATTTGCTTTAAGTTTAATGTCAGAAAAATCTTTTGAATTGGACTGCTTAATATCAAGACGAAAGAAGATAAAAACGCACCACAACAATGTATAAGAGCAATAGCGGGTGAAGTAGTAAAATCATGGTTTGTATTTAATAAACTTGCGTGGTGGCGGACAGGTAGCCGCTTTGAAATCCGCTACTGCTCTTATACTAGACCGTTAGCGGTAATTATATAACGACAATACATCTTGACAATTTGTAACGGACAGACAACTTAAAAAAAGAGCAAATGATAAATTTAATTTCAAGTATTCCGACTGTATTGATAGTTCTTCTGTTGGGCTGCGGTGTAACATATACCAACAATGAAAAAATAACTGGTTACAATCTGACAAAACCTGATAATACTTTCCTGTTGCCCGACACATTACACGAAGTCTCAGGACTGACAGACATAGACTCAACAACCTTTGCGTGTATTCAAGACGAAAACGGAATTCTATTTATTTATGACGCAATAAATAATCAACTTAAAAAGCAATATACTTTTAACATTGACGGTGACTATGAAGGAATAACAAGAGTTGACCAGACAATATATGTTTTAAGAAGTGACGGGACTTTATTTGAAATATTAAACTACACATCGGACAATTTTAAATTGACTTCTTATGCTACGGGCATTCCAGCCAATAATAATGAGGGACTTTGCTACGACCCAGACAGAAAGAGATTATTAATTGCTTGTAAAGGAAAAATCGGAAAGGGACCCGAATATAAAGACAAAAGAGTAATTTATGGTTTTGACTTGCAGACAAAAAAGCTGACAACTGAACCTGTTTTTGATTTTGACTTGCAAGTAATTAAGGATTTCGCTGTTAATAAAAACATTAATCTCCCTATAAAGTCGCGTAAAAAGAATGGACAGCCGATTACTGAGCCATTTATCAAATTCAGAACTTCAGCAATTGGCATTCACCCCGTAACAAAAAAACTTTTTCTTCTTTCAGCATCAGATTATTTGCTTTTTGTCTTTAATATGAATGGGAATATTGAGCACATTGAACAACTCAATCCGACAATGTTTAACAAAGCAGAAGGAATTACCTTTTATGAAAATGGCGATATGCTAATAACAAACGAAGGGCAAGACAAAAAGCCAACTCTTTTATTTTTCAAATACAGACAAAAATAAAAACCATCATTGACAGCAACCGATAACCAAACAGAAAAACAAGGGAATATTGAAAGCAATCAGAATACTCATAAATTCAAATATCTTTATTTCTCTTTCCGCAGTTGCATTAACTGTAGCGACACAAATACAGTTAGGGCTTAATCCTCAATGGCATCCTTATCTATTTTTGATTTTTTTTGCAACGCTTTTTGAATATAATCTTCATAGACTAATTACTATTTTAACGAATTCTGATGCTCTAAACTCTGATAAACACAATTGGGTTAAAGACAAATTGAACTGGTTCTATTTATTAGTGTTTTTATCCGTTCTTGGTTTCGCTATTTCTGTTATTGAAGCAAAATTAAAAGTGCTTCTAACATTAGCTCCAATTGCTGGGCTCACTTTATTTTATTCAACCCCTCTCTCAAAAAGTGCAAAAGGGATTTTTAGACTAAGGCAAATTCCTTTTTTAAAAATATTCTTAATTTCATTTGTATGGGCTACTGTTACCATATTACTTCCTGTAATTCATTCGGAAAAAGCGTATAACAATTTTCATATTTTGACCATGATAATTGAGCGATTTTTATTTGTATTCGCAATAACAATTCCATTTGATATTCGAGACATGATTGCCGACCGCCAAGCAGGATTAAAGACAATTCCATTACTTATTGGTGAAAAAAAATCAATCTACGGTTCAATATCCGCCTTGGTTCTATTTCTTGCAATTGCTGTATTTCATTACTTAATCACAAATCAATGGTTAATTATAAGTGCATTTACAATTTCGTTCTTAACAACAATTGTATTTTTAATCAACGAAAGAATACGAAATTTGCCATTATATTATTATGGAATTCTTGACGGAACGATGTTATTACAAGGTGTCTTGGTTCTCGGGTTATATTTTATCAATTTAATTTTTCAATAAAGATGTTAAACAACGGAATACCTGTTTCTATTTCATTATCGCCAACGCTAAAACGAGAAAATGTAGCTTCAAAAAAGAAGTACGACAAGAAGCGTTTATTACGCCTATCGCTGCTTGCTGTAGTAATTGCGGTTTGTATAAGTTTCATTGCAAAATTGCTTGTTTATCTTATTGACTTAATAACCAACATCGCATTTTATGGCAATTTCTCTATTGAACCATCAAGTCCAATGCACCATTCTTATGGAATATTTGTAGTAGCCGTTCCAATTGTTGGAGGTTTAATTGTTGGCTTAATGGCGTTATATGGTTCAAAAGCCATTAGAGGACACGGAATTCCTGAAGCAATGGAGCAAATTCTAACCAACCAAAGTAAAATAAAACCAGCCATTACTTATTTAAAACCACTATCAGCAGCCATTTCTATTGGTACAGGTGGTCCTTTTGGCGCAGAAGGCCCGATAATTGCGACAGGCGGAGCTTTGGGTTCTACTCTTGGACAGCTCATAAAAATAACGCCCAATGAACGAAAAATATTACTTGCTGCCGGAGCAACAGCAGGTATGTCTGCTATTTTTGGAAGTCCGTTAGCTGCAATACTTTTAGCTATTGAATTATTGTTGTTTGAGTTTTCTGCACGGTCTTTTATTCCTGTTGCTTTGGCTTGTATTACTGGTGCTGCTGGACATCATTTGCTATTTGAAGAAGGCGTTGTTTTTCCACTTAATTTTCTGCTACAACCATCATCCAATTACGCACTTTTGTTTTATGCAACAATGGGAATTGTTATAGGTCTGATTTCAGTTATTGTAACTAAAGTTGTGTATTGGATAGAAGATGTCTTCGAAAAACTACCTATTCATTGGGCATGGTGGCCTGCCATTGGTGGTATAGCCGTTGGAGTGGTTGGTTTTTTTGCACCTCGCACACTTGGTGTTGGATATAGTAACATTACCGACCTTCTTACAGGTACAATGCCAATGCAAGTTGTACTTTCATTATGCGTTTTAAAATTTTTGTCTTGGGCAATTTCTTTAGGTAGCGGCACTTCGGGAGGAACACTTGCTCCTTTGCTTACAATAGGCGGTGCAACAGGAGCTTTAATAGGTAGCATTGGAATGTTTTGGTTTCCAAATTCTGGAATTAACATTCCTCTTTCAGTGCTTGTTGGAATGTCTGCAATGTTTGCGGGAGCATCAAGAGCGTTCTTGACATCTATTGTTTTTGCATTGGAAACTACAGGTCAATCCAATGCTTTGTTGCCTTTATTGGCTACTTGCAGTACATCGTATTTTACATCCTTCTTTTTAATGGAAAACACAATTATGACTGAAAAAATTGCCCGCAGAGGAGTTGTTACCCCACATTCTTACGAGCCTGACATTCTTGAAAAAACAACAGTAGGACAAATTGTAAATGATAATGGAATTGTTATAAACGACAATATGGAAATTGGTGAAGTACGTAACTGGCTCACAAATGAAACCGACCTACTTTCAAGTTATTTTATAATTTCAGATACAGAAGGGGAATATAGGGGTTTGTTAAGTTCATCAACTCTATTTAATTCCCAACATGCCACTGATAAAAAAGTAGGCTCGATTATTAAGCGAAATAATTTATTTGTTCAACCCACGGAAACACTGCGGAAAGCAGTTGAAATAATGGCAAAAGAAAATGTAGATATATTGCCGATTGTGGTGGACAAAAAAATTACTGGCATTTTAACTTATCAACATATAATTTCCATTTATAAAAATGGGCTTGACGAACATGAGAAGCAACAAGCACACATTTCTTTAAACAGACAACGACTTAAAATATTAGTACACGGACAAAAACTTGTATCAATCATGAAAAGTAAAAAATAACTACCGCTAACAGCGGTTTGGCGTAATGGCGGGTGGCGTGCTTCTATGACAGTTTTGTGGTAGGTTCAAGTGCAGTTATTCAATTGAACTTTTGTGCTAAAAATCCGCCACTACGCCAAGCCGCCAAACGTTAGCGGTCATTGTAAAAAGACACATTTATATGAAAACATTATTTCTCATTCTGACAACATATTTATTGTTCACTTTCTCCAGCGACCAGACAACCTTGTCGATAAAAGAAGGAGAAAGTGTAGACGGACTTGTGCTAGAAAAAAACACTGTTGGTAATGTGACAGACAAATATGGAAAGGAAATAAAATCTAATCAGGGAATTATTGACTATGAAAACAGAGCCGCAGTTTACATTAATCGGTTTTATTATTCCAATAATATTGTAGCAGTTTCACTGACGGACGAAGGAAGCGAAGAAAGCAAGACTTTAACAAAATCCGTAATTTCAGAAATTGGTATTTTGTATCCAACTGATGCAACAACCGACAAAGGAGTTAATCTCAAATCTGACAACCTTGAAAAGATAATAAAGGTATACGGACAACCAGAAAAACAGCAGACTTGGAAAAACAACAAGGACTTACATTATTATTCACAAGGAATTTCATTTTGTTGCAACAATGCAGACAACCATATTGAGAAAATTGCTATTTATAAAAAAGGCCAACACCCTGACTTTTATTATTGGAATACAAAATGACAAATAAATAGAAAATTAAACAACGAACCGCTAACAGCACCTACCCGCAAGTGGCGGTTCAGTGGTTAAATCATGCTTTGTGCTTCTATGAAAGTTTGTGCTTGGTTGACAGTGAAGTACTTCTAAATCGCCACCTTCGCCAAGCCCGAAACCGTTGAGTATAACTCCATGCAAGTAAACCTATTTTTAAAACTCCAAGCGTGTACGCTTGAAGTAGCGGGAGCTAATTTAATCAGTGTTGATCTGCCAAATCAGCGTTATCCGTGTTCAACTAAATCAGATTCCCGATAATTTTTCCGTTGCACTCCAAAATTTCGGGAATGACGGTTATGAATGGGCTTCTTGCGTTGGAAAAGTCCTCCTTCGGGGGATTAGAGGGCTAACCTTTCCATCTGCTTTATATGTCGCTCGTTGTGGAAAATAACAAAACGAAAAGTATCTCCTAGTTTTATTGTTAACCATTGGGCAATACTTACCTTCACTTTTACTTTGTTTAAGCTTACATTGTTTGCTTTTTGCAATAGTTCCAACAATTGTGTTTGTTGTTCCAAAAAAACGCTTATTACCGAATTGTCTAAATTGCTATACAAAGGATTTTTATCCTTAAAGGTTTTCATTTTGTTTAGCTTTTCTTTGGGAAGCATGCTATTTGCAAAATAATTACCCAACCAACCGCTTTTAAAAGTCGCTTCACTTGTTGTGTTGGAAGTGGCTATCGCTTTTTCTATCTCAGGGATATAATAATCACCATATCGGTTTAAATGCTCTAAACATTCTAAAACATTCCAGCTTTCGGGTGATTCTCTGCGAGTAAGTACTTCCTGAGGTAAGTGCTGTATGGATTTAACATAATTGATGTGTTGTTCAATTTTAGCTGCTAGTTCCTGTAGTAATGTTGCTGATTTCATTGTCTTCTATTTTTTAGACAAAATTGTTCACTTTTCTCTTCATAAAAATTGATTGAAATCAAGATTTTTTCAATCTGGATAAGGTTTCTGGAGTCATTCTTAAATAATTGGCAATGTATTTATTGGGAATTTCCTGAAACAACTGCGGACTTCTCTTCAGCACCCTGTTATATCTCTCTTTAGGCGAATTGGTAAGAATGTCTTTTTCTCTTTCTATTTGCTGAAGTACCAAATCTTCGAGCATGGAAATCCATATTTGTTGGTTCTCGCTACTCTCATTAACAAAATCTATAAATTGCTGTTTAGGCACTACCCTAATTTTCGACTTTTTTATTGCTTGTATATAAAAATCGGAAGCTTGTTCTGTTAGAAAAGAATCTAAGGAAACAATTAAATCATTGTTATAGCCAAAGCGAATAATTTGCTCTTCATCTTCGTTCATAACAAAAACGCAGAGACTTCCACTTTCTACAAAATAAATATTCGTATCTGTAGTTCCGCCAAGTTTTAAAAAATCGTTTTTTAGTAAGGTAATTTGTTTACCGTTTTTTACTGTGGAATGAATGAACTCCTCGAAACTCATTTATTTAGCTAATTTTTTACCCAAATAAGCCATAGGAAAATAAGCTCCTGCTAAATCTAAAATTAAAAACCAAGTTGGTGCAGGCAACATATAAGCATTTATAGCTCCTCCCAAAAAGAAGAAAGCTCCAATGGCTAAAGCAAATTTAATTTTGTTGGTTGCTGCAATTTTAGCAGCCACAAATGCTCCCACTAAAGTACCTAAAGCATGAGCTAAAAACGGAAAGATATAATGTTCCGGACCAAATAAGTGCATGGTGCTTTTCAACCCTTCCATAGTGGTAATATCTGCTCCGTTTGGTGGTGGAATAATAGAACCGCTTATCATAATAATCCCCATGTTGACAGCACTACCCACTACTAAACCAAGTACTACTGCTAAAATATTTCTAAGAATAGGATGCATAATTTTTTGTTTTAAATTAGATACAAATATATTGATTAATTTTTTCTAATTTAAAGAAGTTGGTTGGTGCAATTATTACTTAAAGCCTTCCCATTGAATATGAAAAGAACAACATCATAAGCAAAAACCCTAATGGAATACCAATAAGTAAGGATAGCAACACACTTTTTGTGCTTTTTAGGTATTGAAATAAAATGTACAACAAACAGCTTAATACATAGGTTGGAATAAAATAAAAAACTAATACCACTAAATTACCTGTTTGAAATAGATCTGCTACGCTATGTGTTTCTCTATCTAAATAAAAGAGTCCGAAGCAAGCTAATACAACAATTAACGCGCTAAAAAAATAATAGTAACGAGCGAATGAGAGATTAATATTATTCATGGAGTTGATTTTTTTTACTCAAACGGAAATGTTACTTTTTTATTATTAATGATTAAAACAATATCAAATCTTGATTGTCCTTAATCAAACAAAAAAAAAGACGGAACACCTGTCCGTCTTTTTTAGCTTAGGTTTTAAGAAATTATTTCTTTCCGCCTAACATGAGTAATTCGTTTACTACTACTTCGGTAATGTATTTTTTATTACCTTCTTTATCTTCATAACTTCTGCTGGTTAACTTACCTTCAATAGCTACTTCATTTCCTTTAGTAAGATATTTTTCTACTATTTCAGCAGTTTTTCCCCAAGCTACTAAATTGTGCCATTGCGTTTCTTTAACTGTTTCGCCTTTGGCATTTTTATACGATTCGTTGGTGGCAATAGCAAATTTGGCTAATTTTTTACCGCTTTCTAAGTTAATAATTTCAGGTGCATTACCTAAGTTTCCGATTAATTGTACTTTGTTTCTTAAATTGTTCATAATACTAAAATTTAAATGGTTTATAAAAAGTTTTATTTAGTAATCCTGATTCGTTCAGAATTGATGGTGCAAAATAATGACGGCTCCAAAAAAACATTCGGTTTCTAATCGGTTACTTTCGCTTATTATCAATTGTAGTCGTTTGTAAATGATTTTTATTGCTGATTTACAACTATTTAATTCTTTTTATTGCTTTACTCTTTTTTCTTCTCTGACGAAACGTAGTGGAGATCAGAGATTCATTATAACAATAAATACTTATAGATATTGGACTCCTTATCTTCGCTACACTTCGTAAGGAGAGATGTAAATTGGTGTATAGTAGTAAAATTGGTTTTTTGTAACAAATGTTACTGTAGGTTTAAATATTGTTGTTGAACTTTGTATCATGAAATATAATATAACCCTTTAAATTTATAACTATGAGTTACTACTATACAAAAATTACCGATTATGGTTTTGATGAAGCCATAGAAAAAGTTACCGAAGAATTACAAAAAGAAGGTTTTGGCATCCTTACCGAAATTGATGTTACTGCTACTTTTAAGAAAAAAATTAATGTTGACTTCCGACCTTATCGAATTTTAGGTGCATGTAACCCTCATTTTGCTCATCAGGCGATACAAGCAGAAGAGAAAATAGGTACTATGCTTCCTTGCAACGTAATTGTTCAGCAATTAGAAAATGGCAAAGTAGAAGTATCGGCAGTTAACCCAATGGCTTCTATGATGGCTGTAAAAAACGATTCATTAGGAGATATTGCCACACAAGTAAGTAATAAACTAGAAAACGTAATAAAACAACTTTAAAACCCAACTGCTATGAACATCGAACAATTAATTTCAGAAAATAAAGGTACCATTATAGACGTACGTACCCCTGAGGAATATATGTCGGGCAACCCGGTAGGTTCTATCAATATTCCGCTACAAGAGGTAGTGAGCAGAATAGACGAAGTAAAAAGCTTACCTCAACCATTAATTTTATGTTGTGCCTCTGGTAACCGAAGCGGCATGGTAGAACAATTTTTATCTCAAAACGGTATTGAATGTTGTAATGCCGGTTCTTGGTTAGATGTAAATTATTATCAATCTAAAAACGTTAAATAAGTTATGCTAAATACATTAAAACAGTTGTTGGGCTTCGGCCCGGCAACAGATTATGCTGATTTAATCAGGCAAAATGCCATTATTCTTGATGTAAGAACAAAAAATGAGTTTATATCGGGCAACATAAAAAAGTCTATCAACATTCCTGTAGATGTATTGCATAATAACTTAAAACACCTTAAAGATAAAAACAGACCCATTATCACGTGCTGTGCTTCTGGAGCGAGAAGTGCTATGGCAAAACGTCTTTTAAAATCGCAAGGTTATACGCAAGTATATAATGGCGGTGGTTGGTATAGGTTGCAGTCTAAAATTTAAAGTCCCGATTAGGGACTTTTTTTACACAAAACCAATCAGCACTGTCATATCGATCGATATTTTTCATTCCTTGTCTTTGTCATTTCGAGCAATGTTTTTCGTGCTATTTGTAAAATAGTACTGAAAAACGAAGTCGAGCAATCTTCTTGTTTATTAACCAATATCATCCAATTTAAAATTTCAAGTCCTAACCAACAAGATATCTCTGCTTCATTTTACTAAACTTCGTTCCTCAGCTTGTAAAATTTCGATCGATATGACAATTTCTCATGCCCCTATAAACTCATAACCTTTAACCTATCCAACACTTCATTCACTTTTTCATCCAAGCTTAAATTACCATCTATCCAATTAATTTTAAAGCCGTTTTTTTCCATTTTTCTATACCAAGTTGCTTGTCGTTTAGCAAACTGATGTATGGCAATGTTCAACTGATTAAAAAGTTCTTCTTTACTTATTTCATTCAACAAATAAGCAGTAATCAATTTATATTCTAATCCGTAAAACTTAAGCTTTTCTGTAGGAACTCCTGCTTTTATTAAACCTTCCACCTCCCCTATCATATCTTCATTTTCTAAGCGTTGTTTTAAACGAGTGGTAATTCTTTCTCTTATAATTAGTCTTTCATAATGAATTCCAAATAAGTGGTAATTAAATGTGGGAAAATCTCTTATTAAGGCTTCATTTTCTTGCTGAAAAGAAGCAATTTCAATGGCTTTAATCAACCTCTCTTTATCTTCTGTATCTGTGGTATTGTGTAGTTGTTTGTATTTTTTGAGGATTTCCACCAATTCTTCATTGGTTTTTAGTGCTAATTCACTTTTAAGCTCAGTATTTTCAGGGATAGCTAACATTCTATAACCTTTTAAAACAGCTTCGAGGTATAAACCTGTTCCTCCACACAAAATGGCTTGTTTATTTCTACTTTTTATATCCTCAAAAGCAGCTAAAAAATCTTTCTGAAATTCAAAAACATTATACTCTTCTCCTGCATTTTTTATATCAATTAAATGATAAGGTATGGACTTCCCGTTTACTATAAAATCATTCAAATCCTTTCCTGAACCTATATCCATTCCTCTGTAAACCTGACGAGAATCTGCACTAATAATTTCTCCATCAAGTTTTTCGGCTAAATGAGCTGCTAACTTGGTTTTTCCGGTAGCAGTAATGCCTAATATTACAATAAGGTCGGTTTTGTTCATTTTTTTAGTTGTAATGCTCTATATTTCAATAATAAATCTTTCTTCGATTGCTGTTCTTTTTGATTAATTGTTTTTAAAAGTACATTGGCAGCTTCATTTATTGGTTGATTTTGGTGAAAATTATCTCTACAAAAATGTAAAAATTTTAGGGTTTTAAAAGCATTAAACCATTTAAA
>CAMPHX010000008.1 GCA_946886085.1 uncultured Flavobacteriales bacterium
ATGTTTCCGTAGCCTATAATGCCCACAGTTTTGCCCGAAAGTTCTATGCCTCGGTTGGCTTCTCTATCCCAAATTCCTTGTCGCACTTGAGCATCGCCTTGTTTTAGTTGGTTGAATAACATCAATAACATTCCGATAGCATGTTCGCCAACAGCATCTTTATTGCCTTCGGGAGAATTAAAAATAGAAATATTTTTTTGTGCGGCATAAGCAACATCAATATTTTCTAATCCGGCACCTGAGCGAGCTATAAATTTTAGGTTTTCAGCATTATCTAAAAAAGTCTTGTCAATAGTAAATCGGCTTCTGATAACAATGCCAACGTAATTGGAAAGACGTTCTTCAATACTTGTTTTTGAGGAAGTATAATCGTGTTCACATACAAATCCCATTTGTATTAATCGTTCTTCCAAAATAGGGTGAACACTATCTATGAATAAAATATTAGGCATACATTAAGTAACCAATAAAAAAGTATAGAAAAATCCCAAAAATATCATTGGTAGTGGTAATAAATGGACCTGTTGCTAATGCCGGATCTATTTTGTATTTGTTTAGCATTAGCGGAATTAATGTTCCGAAAATACCAGCAAAAAAGATAACAGAAATAAGTGCTATGCTTACCGTAATGGCTAGGGTTAAGGTTTCTTCAAAAAAATAATTATAGCCAAAAATAATGGCAGAACAAACTACTCCGTTTAGAATTCCTACAGCCATTTCTTTGCCCACTTTACTCCAAACACTGTTTAGTCCTAGTGAGTTATTTGCCAACCCTTGCACTATTAATGCCGAAGATTGAACTCCAACATTTCCGCCCATAGCGGCAATTAGCGGAATGAAAAATGCCATTTCAGGGTGTATTTGAATTTGGTTTTCGTAAATGCCAATAATTTTTGAACTTACAATTCCACCCAAAAGACCAACTAATAACCAAGGTAACCTTGCTCTTGAGATTATCCAAAATTTATCGGAAGATTCAACATTTTCAGAAATACCCGAAGCCATTTGGTAATCTCTTTCAGCTTCTTCTTTAATTACATCAACTACATCATCAATGGTAATTCTACCTAACAATCTTCCCATTTCATCAACAACAGGAACAGAAACTAAATCGTATTTTTCCATGATGTTGGCGACTTGTTCATCATCTGTATCGGGAGTTACGGAAAGGATGTCGTCATCATAAATATCTTTTACCTTTTTATTACTTGGTGTAAGTAATAGCTTTCGCAAAGAAATTCTACCTTTTAAAACATCATCATCATCAACAACATAAACGGTGTAAATTTTATCTAATTCTTCAGCTTGTTTTTTAAGTTCAGTGAGGCAATTTCCAATAGTCCAATTCCAATTTACTTTTGCCAATTCATTTGCCATCAAACCACCGGCAGTATCTTCGGGGTAGTTTAGTAATTTAAGAATGTCTGATGCTTGTTCAATATCTTCAATATGCGAGATTACTTCATCTCTTTTTTCATCAGAAAGTTCCCCAATAACATCTGCCGCATCATCGGAATCCATATTATCGATGAATTTAGAAGCAATTTCTTGGGAAGTTAGGGCTGCTAAGAATTTTTCTCTGGTATCTTCATCTAGCTCAACCAATACATCGGAACTTAATTCTTGTGGTAAGAAACTAAAAAAAGCTTTGGCTTGATTTAAGGATTGCTCATCAAGAATTTCGGCAATATCTGCAGGGTGCAAATCTTGAATTAACATCAATACCTCTTGCTCTGCACCTGCGGCAACAGCATTGTTAAGGTGATCTAAAAATTCTTTTGTTAATTCAAACTGCATGACATAGTATATAAGGCTTGCAAAGTTATCATTTTCAATGCGAATTCCAATAAGAAATTATTTTCGCTTAAAATTGACTAATTTTGAAACTGATAATCAACTTATACTATATTTTATGCCGTCATTTAGAGACAAAATGTTTGTTGTTATTTTTGGGACAGATACCAAAGCGGGTAAAAGATTTGATATTGTATTGTTGTGGTTGATATTAGCTAGTGTACTGACAGTAATATTAGAGAGCATACCACAATTAGAACAAGACTTCGCTTCAGGGTTTTTTATTTTAGAATTATTTTTTACAGGATTTTTTACTATAGAGTATTTATTAAGAATATGGGTTAGTCCGAAACCTAAGAATTATATATTTAGTTTTTGGGGTATAGTAGATTTATTAGCTATTTTACCTACTTATTTAATTTTCATTTTACCCAATATTCATTTTTTGGTTGCTATACGCTCGTTAAGGTTGTTAAGGGTTTTCAGAATAATTAAATTAGTAAGATTTATTAAAGAAGCCAACACACTTAAAAAAGCCTTAGTTTCTAGCATTTACAAAACCAGCACTTTTTTGTTTACCATTTTAGCTATTGTAGTTATTATGGGAACCATAATGTATGTAGTGGAGGGAGCAGAAAATGGTTTTACCAGTATTCCGCAGAGTATTTATTGGGCAATTATAACTATTACAACAGTTGGCTATGGAGATATTGTTCCTACTACAGTTTTGGGTAAATTTATTTCATCTGTGGTAATGATTATTGGGTACTCTATTATTGCTGTTCCAACAGCTATTTTTACCGTTGAGATAGCGAGAGCAGGGGACGAACAAAAAGTTTGTGCTAAATGCAAACATCAAAACAATGTAAATGCTAATTTTTGTATTAATTGTGGTAACGATTTAAAATAAAACAATGATGGATATTAATGAAATATTAGACTATTCCCTATTTACTATTACTAAACATCAGTTTAGGGTAATTACCTTATTAACGTTACTGCTTTTTATTTTAGGAGTGTACATTTTTATTAAAGTGGTTAAAAAAGCCATTTTTAGAAAATCAGCACTCGATTTACCCAAAAAGTATTCACTTTTTACCATTTTTAAATACATTGTTGTTGTTTTGGCTGTAGCCATAAGTCTTCAAATACTTGGTGTTGATATTACTGTTTTATTAGCAGGTTCAGCAGCTTTACTGGTAGGTATTGGTTTTGGGTTGCAAAATTTGTTTGGCGATGTAACTTCAGGAATAATTTTATTGTTTGATTCTACTATTAAAGTAAATGATGTAATAGAAGTGGATGGAATTGTGGGTAGGGTGCAAAAAATAAACTTAAGGACAACCTCGGTAATTACCCGAGAAGACACTTTTATTATTTTACCCAATTCTGTGATAACCAATAATAATTTAATTAACTGGACGTATAGCTCTATTTCTTCTCGTTTTGGAATTAAAGTGGGAGTGGATTATTCCTCTGATGTAAAATTGGTTATGGAGTTGATGGAAAAAGCAGTTAAAGAGCAACAAGGAGTATTAAGTCAGCCAGCTCCAACGGTAAGATTTCAAGAATATGGTGATTCGTCACTTAATTTTTCGGTATTTTTTTGGTGTGATGAAGTATTTAGAGTGGAATCTATTAAAAGTCAAATTAGAGTGAGATTGTACGAATACTTTAAAGAAAATAACGTTGAAATTCCTTTCCCACAACGAGTGGTACACATGAAGCAACCAAAAGAGGAGAGTAATACTTAGGAGTACTTAAAAGTTAGAAGACGGAAGACTGAAGTCGGAAGAACCAAACCCAGAACTTAAAGCTTAACAGAGTGATAAAAATTACGTTATTTTGCACACTTTTTATTAAATAGCTTTTTATGCTTATTTTCAAAACGGTTGTTGAGCTTCAACAATTTCTTTTATCTTGTGTAAATAAAACCATTGGTTTTGTCCCCACTATGGGAGCTTTACACCAAGGACATTTATCTTTAATGGCAAAAGCTATTGAAGAAAATGACCTAATGGTTTGCAGTATATTTGTTAACCCAACGCAATTTAATAATAAAGAAGATTTAGAAAAATATCCCAGACATACTGACAAAGATATAGCACTTATACAAAATGCTTTTGCTGATGATGCTAAGCTAATTATTTTTTTACCTGATGTTATAGAGATTTATCCCAACAAAATTGAAAAAAGCTACGATTTTGGAAACTTATCATTAGTGATGGAAGCACAACATCGTCCAGGGCATTTTGATGGTGTAGGAATGGTATTAGAGCGTTTTTTTGATATTGTACAACCAACGAAGGCTTATTTTGGAGAAAAAGATTTTCAGCAATTGGCTGTCGTTCGGAATTTAGTAAAACAATTGAAGTTGCCACTTCAAATTATAGGTTGTCCTATAGTTAGAGAAGCCAACGGATTAGCAATGAGTTCTCGTAATGAACGATTAACACCTGAACAAAAAGAACAAGCAGCTAATATTTATAAGTTTCTGCAAGAAGCCAAGCAACAAGCTACAACGCTTACGGTAGAGGAGGTTAAAAACAATTTTACTAATGCTATTAAAAACATATCAACATTACAATTAGAATATCTTGAAATTGCTGATGGAAACACACTTACTTCAATAGAAAATTGGGAGGAAACAACTTATTGCGTTGCTTTTGTTGCTGTTTTTGTAGGTAATATAAGGTTGATAGATAATGTTACTTTGTATTGTAATTAGTATCAGCAGTTGCTGTGTTTTCTGAAAGAAAAGGATTATATAAACAATGATTAACTTTTTCAAAATCTTCGGGACTATCAGCAAGAACCATTAAATTATCTTTAGCCTCAATAATTGTTGAGCCACCAGGTCGTATAAATTCACTATTTCGTTTAATCATTACAATAAATGCAGATTTAGGAAAATTCAAATCAACAATTCTTTTGTTTACAGCATAATAATCAGGTAAAACCTCAAATTCCTGTAATGAAGATTTAGGAAGGTCTAAAATAAGTTTATCTATTTCAGAAATTGGTTTTACTTTTTCGGGTAATGCAACGTTAAGCCATTTTGCAACAATTGATAAGGTGGTACCTTGAATAAGCACAGAGGTTACAGAGATAAAAAATACAATATTAAAAATCATATTGGCTTTTTCAATTCCTGCAAGAAGTGGGTATGTTGCAAACACAATAGGAACAGCACCTCGTAAACCTACCCAAGAAATATAAAAACGTCTTCTTAATTTCATCTTGAAAAAGATTAAACTTAAGAAAACACCTACAGGTCGGGCTACAAAAATCAGAAATAGAGAAATTAATAAGCCTATACCAATGTAAGGAACTACTTGAGTTGGAAAAACCAATAAACCAAGGGTTAGAAAGAGAACAATTTGCATCAACCATGCTAAACCATCATACATTTTAAGTATGGTTTTTTTGTGAATTAAATCTTGATTTCCTAAATAAACCGCACAAATATAAATGGCTAAGAATCCGTTTCCTCCAACAAAATCAGTAGCAGAAAAAGTAATAAACATTAATGCAATTACTAAAACTGGATAAAGTCCTTCAAAATCAAGTTTAATTTTATTGATAATAAATTTACTTAAACGACCAAAGGCAAATCCGGCAATTCCACCTAAAATCATTTGTTGTAAAAACAAGGGTATAATAGAGACAACACTTTGATCCTGATTCATCACTAAAGTTAAAAAAGCAATAGTAAGTACATACGCCATAGGGTCATTACTTCCACTTTCTAACTCTAAGGTTGGTCGTAAGTTTGTTTTTAATGCTAGACTTTTAGAACGTAATATAGAAAATACCGCTGCTGCATCTGTAGAGGATACAATGGAACCTAATAACATGCTTTCGTAAATGGTAAAATCAGTTAAATACCATACAAAAGTTCCCAAAGATAAAGCAGTAAACAAAACACCTAAAGTAGATAAAACAATACCTTCTCTAAGTATGGGTTTCACTGAACTCCAGTTGGTATCTAAACCTCCAGAAAATAAGATAAAATTGAGGGAAACGATGCCAATAAATTGTGCTAGTTTAGGGTCGTCAAATTTAATACCACCAATGCCGTCAGACCCTGCTAACATTCCAATAGCTAAGAAAAGTATTAATGTTGGAACACCAAATTTATAAGATGTTTTACCTACAACAATACTTATAAAAAGCAGTAAAGAGCCAATTAAAAGTATGTTTTCAATAGTTACATTCATTGGTTAATTGAGTGTTGTTACGCAAAGATACGTTATTTCAATTTGAAAATAGATAAGAATTTACTTCTTCTCTATATCCTTTTTGTAAACGATAGTTCTGTAAGGGAAAGGGATTTCAACGCCTTCACGGTCGAAGCGTTCTTTAATGATTTTTAGTAAATCGGTTCGCATTTGAAAAGCATCAGCAAAACTTTCTGTCCATGCATTTGCTCTTAAATTTACTGAAAAATCTGCCAAAGCAATTACAGCAACTCTAACAACAGGGTCTTTTTTAGCAATTTCTTCCAACGTTCTGTTGTCAATCATTAATGGATGTTTTTCGCATTCTTCTCGCATAATTTTCATAGCTAAATCTATGTCGGAATCATAGCTAATACCTACTTCTATTCTACATTGAATTTTAGAATCGGTAATAGAACTGTTGATGATAATATCATCACTAATTACGGTATTCGGAACAATAATTCGTTCGTTTTTAAAATCTTTAATGATGGTATGGCGTAAAGTAATTTCTTCTACCGTTCCAATTCTACCATTACTAATTTCTATTACATCGCCTACTCTGTAGGGTTTAAAAATCAGAATGAAAATTCCGGTAATGATGTTAGAAAAAGCTTTTTGAGAAGCAAAACCAATAATGGCGGCTAGAATTCCTGCTCCGGCAAATAATGCTGAGCCAAAAGAACGCAATGAAGGAATGTGTCTAAAAATTACAATTAAGGCAATAAAATATATGATAAAACTCAAGGAGTTTTTTAGGAAAGAAAAGTTGGTAGGATCAACCTTAAGTTTATCAGCATTACTATTTATAATTTTAGTGGCTATTTTTCTTAAAACAATTAGCAAAACAGATGCAACAGCAAGTGTTATTACAATAAAAAGTAAATGTTTTATTGTATTGGAAGTTAAAATTCCATTCCAGCTTTTTGTAAAGAATTCAGCAATCATAAATTAAGTAAAACTTCATCTGGGTTTTTACCTCCAAAGATGATGCTGCTTGGGTTTTCAAGCATTTCTTTTATTGCTTTTAAGAATCCTACAGATTCTCTACCATCAATAATTCTATGGTCGTAGCTCAAAGCAACATACATCATAGGTCTTATTTCTACTTTTCCATCCACAGCTATCGGTCTATCAACAATATTATGCATTCCTAAAATAGCACTTTGGGGAGGATTAATAATTGGCGTACTCATCATAGAACCAAAAACACCACCATTAGTAATGGTAAACGTTCCTCCTTCCATATCAGCGATATCAATTTTTCCATCACGAGCTTTTATTGCCAATCGTTTTATTTCAGCTTCAATTTCAGCCAACGTCATTCTTTCAGCATTTCTAACCACAGGAACCATTAATCCTTTTGGAGAGCTAACAGCAATACCTATATCAGCGTAATCGTAAGTAATGATGTAATCTCCATCTATCATTCCGTTTACAGTAGGAAATTGACGAAGTGCTTCTGTAACGGCTTTGGTAAAAAATGACATAAAGCCTAAGCTTACACCATGCGTTTCTTTAAATTTATCTTTAAATTGATTTCTTAAATCCATGATAGGCTTCATATCCACTTCGTTGAAAGTGGTTAACATAGCCGTTTCGTTTTTAACACTAACCAAACGTTGAGCAACTTTTCTTCTTAGCATAGACATTTTTTGTTTGTCTTGCTCACGAGAACCTCCCCAACCTGTAATGGCAGAAGAGTCAATTCCACTAGTTAAATAAGCTTGTATATCGCTTTTGGTAATTTTTCCATTACTTCCGCTACCAACAATTTTTTTAGTGTTGATGTTGTTAGCACTAATCATTTCTTTGGCTAAAGGAGTTGCTTTAACGTCTGTTTTTGTAGCGGGAGCAGGGTTAGGAGCAGTTGCTTCTTCTTTTTTAGGAGCTGCTGCAACTTTGGCTTTTTCCTCTACTTTTTCTTCAGGAGCTGATTTAGATTCAAATCCTTCCGGTTTTTTGGCATCAGTATCTATTAAGCAAACAACAGCACCAACTTTAACTACATCGCCTTCCTCAGCTTTTAGTGTAATGATTCCAGCTTCTTCAGCAGGCAATTCCAACGTTGCTTTATCTGAATCAACTTCGGCAATTGCTTGGTCTTTTTCAACATAATCGCCATCCTCTACTAACCACTGTGCTATTTCAACTTCTGTTATAGATTCTCCCGGTGAGGGAACTTTCATTTCTAAAGCCATATTTTATAGGTTTAATGTTTGATGTTTTAAAACTTCTGTCTTCGTGCTTCCGTCTTCTAACTTTTTAACTTACTAATGTGTTTTCAAATAATTTATCAATAATTGCAGTATGCCTTACCACGTGTGCTTTTGATGAACCTGTTGCCGGAGCACCACTTTCTGCTAAAGAAATGACTTCTAAATTTAAGTGAGAAAGGTGTCTCATTAAATGACTCCATGCTCCCATATTTTCAGGTTCTTCTTGTGCCCAAATGATTTTTTTAGCTTTGCTGTATTTCTTCACTATTTCTTCAATTTGGTTGAATGGAAGCGGATACAATTGTTCTAATCTAACTAAAGCAATGTTTTCAGCATCTATATTTTCTTTTTTAGCCAATAAATCGTAGTAGAATTTACCTGTACAGAATACTAAAGTATCTACATCTTTAGCTTTTGCTGCAGTATCATCAATTACTTCTTGGAATTTTCCTTTTGCTAATTCATCTACGGTAGAAACGCATTTTGGATGTCGTAATAAACTTTTTGGAGTAAATACTACCAATGGTTTTCGGAAATTCCATTTTAATTGTCTTCTTAAAATATGGAAGAAATTTGCTGGTGTAGAACAATTGGCAATTTGCATATTATCTTCAGCACAAAGCTGTAAGAATCTTTCCATTCTACCACTAGAGTGTTCCGCTCCTTGCCCTTCGTACCCGTGAGGTAACAACATTACTAAGCCATTTTGTGTCTTCCATTTTTCTTCAGCAGCACTTAAAAATTGATCGATAATAATTTGAGCACCATTGTTAAAGTCTCCAAATTGTGCTTCCCATATGGTTAATGCATTCGGACTAGCCATTGCGTAGCCGTATTCAAAACCCAACACACCATACTCAGAAAGTAAAGAGTTGTAAATATACAAAGGAGCCTGATCTTTAGATACATTGTTTAGCGGAGTGTATTCTTCTTCCGAATCTTCTACTTTAACAACTGCATGTCTGTGAGAGAAAGTTCCTCTCTCTACATCTTGACCTGAAAAACGAATAGGGTGTTTATCTGCTAATAAAGTTGCGTAAGCTAATAGTTCTCCCATAGCCCAATCTAAATTGTCGTCTTTTATCATTTGTTTTCTTGCTTCAAAAAGTCGAGCAAGTTTATTAATGAATTTTTTATCTTTGGGTAAACTGTTAATCTTATCGGCTAATTCTACTAATTTCTTTTTATCGTAAGAAGTATCAGGAGAGGTTAAAAAAGAATCCTCATCACTTACTTCAATACCTTGCCACGTTCTGTTTAAGAAATGAGAAACAGTAGCTCTTTCAATTTGTTTAGCATCATCTAACCGTTCTTGTAATAACTGGTTAAACACATTTTCTTGTTCGGATGCTTTTTCTTTGCTGATAATTCCTTCATTAATTAATTTATCTAAATAAAGGTCTCTTGGGTTTTTGTGTTTTCCAATGGCTTTGTACAATAGAGGTTGAGTAAATTTAGGTTCATCACCTTCATTATGTCCATATTTTCTATATCCTAAAATGTCGATAAATACATCTTTATGGAAAGTCTGACGGTATTCAATCGCAAACTGAATAGCTTGAATTACTGCTTCTACATCATCTCCGTTTACATGAAGTACAGGAGATAAAGTAACTTTAGCAACATCAGTACAATACGTACTAGAACGTCCATCAATATAGTTGGTAGTAAAACCAATTTGGTTATTTACTACAATGTGTAAGGTTCCTCCAACTCTGTAACCATCTAATTGAGCCATTTGCACCACTTCATACACTACTCCTTGTCCTGCAATGGCAGCATCACCATGAATAATAATAGGAACAATTTTCTTTTCGTCTTTTAAATAAGTGTCTAATTTAGAGCGAGTAATTCCTTCTACAACCGGTCCAACAGTTTCTAAGTGAGAAGGATTGGGAGCTAGTGTCATGTGAACATCATGTCCGTTATCGGTTTTCACATCGCAAGAATAACCCAAATGGTATTTTACATCGCCATCAAAAAGGTTATCTTCATATTCTTTACCTTCAAATTCACTAAAAATTTTCTCGTAAGTTTTATTAAAGATATTGGCCAACACATTTAATCTACCTCTGTGAGCCATTCCAATAATAAACTCTTTAATACCGATATCAGCACCTTTTTCAACCACAGCATCTAAAGCAGGAATAAGGGCTTCATTTCCTTCTAATGAGAAACGTTTTTGACCAACAAATTTGGTGTGTAAGAATTTCTCAAAAACTACTGCCTGATTGAGTTTATGTAGAATATGTTTTTTTTCTTTTTCAGAATATTTAGGTCTGTTTTTCAGCTCTAATTTTTCTCTAATCCAAGCTACTTCTTCCGGTTTTCTGATGTACATGTATTCAATACCAATAGAATCGCAATAAGTTTGCTCTAAATGGTCAATAATGTCTTTCAATTTGGATGGACCAATACCAATTTCATTTCCTGCCTGAAAAACAGTTTCTAAGTCAACTTGTTCTAACCCGTAGTTTTCAATGTCTAATGTAGGTTTGTAGGTTCTTCTGGCTCTAACAGGGTTGGTTTTAGTAAATAAATGACCTCTTGTTCGATAACCATCTATTAAGTTAATGACTTTAAATTCTTTGTTGAAATTTTCGGGAACATCGGTGTCGTAGTTTTTACGAGCAAATTCGAATCCTTCAAAAAATTTTCTCCATCCTTCCGAAACGCTTTCAGGGTTATTGATGTATCGCTGGTAATAATCTTCAATTACAGCTCCATCTGCATTGCTTAAATAGGAATGTTTGTCCATACCTTTGTGTTGATTTTTGAATAGACAAAAGTAAATAAAATATCCGTTTAACAAAGCGTAGATCTCAGAAAAATTAGCCTTGGTAAATGTTCTAAAAAATCATGTTTTTAAAGATGTGGTTTCCTCTTTTTTGTCTAATTTTAGAGGTCAAAATTTACTAAAACATTACCTATGTCATTAAAAATTAACTCCTTCGAAGCGTATCAACAACAATATCAAAAAAGTGTAGCAAACCCTGAAACTTTTTGGGATGGAATTGCACAAACATTTCAATGGAAGAAGAAGTGGGATAAAACGCTGGAATGGGAGTTTAAAACACCATCGGTAAAATGGTTTGTAAATGGCAAACTAAACATTACTGAAAATTGTTTAGACAGGCATTTGGTTACTCAACCCAATAAAACAGCTATTCTTTGGGAACCTAATAACCCGAATGAAGAAGTAATTCAACTTACTTATAAAGAATTGCACGAAGAAGTGAGTGCTTTTGCCAATGTGTTGAAATGCAATGGAGCAAAAAAAGGCGACAGAATTTGTTTGTATATGCCCATGGTTCCTGAGTTGGCTATTGCTACCTTGGCTTGTGCCAGAATTGGAGCTATCCATTCTGTGGTGTTTGCGGGTTTTTCTGCCAAAGCCCTTGCCGACAGAATAAATGATGCTCAGTGTAATATTGTTATTTGTTCGGATGAATCTTATCGTGGATCTAAAATAATCCCTATAAAAGCGGTGGTAGATGAAGCCTTGCAGCAATGTACTTCGGTAACCAGCAACATTGTATTGAAAAGAACAGGAGCTGAAGTTGCTTTTAATGACAAAATAGACAAATGGTGGCACGATGAAATAGCAAAAGTAACTACCGATTGCCCTGCTGAGGTAATGGATGCTGAAGACCCTTTGTTTATTCTTTACACTTCGGGCTCTACCGGAAAACCCAAAGGGATTTTACATACCACAGGTGGCTACATGGTTTTTGCCCAATATTCGTTTCAAAATGTTTTTCAGTATGAAAAAGATGATATTTATTGGTGTACAGCCGATATTGGTTGGATAACCGGACATTCCTATATTGTTTATGGTCCTTTATTGGCTGGAGCAACAACGGTAATGTTTGAAGGAGTTCCTACTTGGCCCGATGCGGGCAGGTTTTGGGAGATTGTTGCTAAACATAGTATTAATATTTTTTATACTGCACCAACAGCTATCAGGGCTTTAATGGCAAGTGATATCAGCTTTGTAAATCAACATGATTTATCGTCATTAAAAGTATTGGGAAGTGTGGGTGAGCCTATTAATGAGGAAGCTTGGGAATGGTACCACGAACATGTTGGTAAAGGCAAATGTCCTATTGTAGATACGTGGTGGCAAACCGAAACAGGTGGAATTATGATTTCTCCTTTAGGAAATTTAACGCCCTTAAAACCTTCTTACGCTACTTATCCTTTACCGGGAATTCAGCCTTGTATTGTGGATGCGGATGGCAATGAGCTGACCGAAACGGAAACAGAAGGCAATTTGTGTATTAAATTTCCTTGGCCTTCTATGTTGAGAACCATTTACAACGACCACGAAAGATGCAAACAAACCTATTTTTCTACTTACGAAAATAAGTATTTTACAGGCGATGGCTGCCGCAGAGATGCAGATGGCATGTACAGAATTACAGGCAGGGTAGATGATGTGATTAATGTTTCCGGACATCGTATGGGAACTGCTGAAGTAGAAGATGCGTTAGATACGCACGAATGTGTGGTGGAAACAGCAGTGGTGGGTTACCCGCATGATATTAAAGGACAAGGGATTTATGCTTATGTAATTTGTGCCAAAGAAGTGGATGAAAACGAACTCCGCAAAGAACTGTTGGAGTTGGTAACCAAAGAAATTGGTCCCATTGCTAAGCCTGATAAAATACAGATAGTAAAAGACTTGCCTAAAACCCGCTCCGGGAAAATTATGCGTAGAATTTTACGAAAAATTGCCGAAGGTGATACCTCCAACTTAGGCGACACCAGCACCTTACTCGACCCAGAAGTAGTAGAAAGCATTAAAAAAGGGAAGTTGTGAATAGGTTGGTAATAGTTGGTAATGGTTTTGATTTAGCTCATGGACTAAAAACAAGGTATGAGGATTTTCTGTTAGATTATTTGATTAAACATATAAAAAGTTTAGAGATAAATCCTGATGAAATTTCTGATGACGAACTAGTTACTGTAAAATACTATAGTGACTATAGAACTGTTAGAGGGAAAAAAATTATAAACTTGTTCGATGAGTTCTCACTTAATCAACTTTTAGAGAGTGAATATGTGTCTATTCAAAACAAATGGAAAAAAATTACGGGTCATGATTATGGAGGGACTGGTGCAAGAAGTCAAAAAAAATATATTTCAATAAAAATAAAATCAAGGCTTTTTGGAGAGCTAATTTCTGAAAGAAAATGGACAAATATAGAAAAAACTTATTTTGATACATTAATAGAAATTTTTGAGGAATCAAAAGATAAAAAGGCGTTTAATAATGAATATACGATTAACAAGTTGAATATAGATTTTGATTTTCTAAAATCTGAAATTGTTGAATAT
>CAMPHX010000009.1 GCA_946886085.1 uncultured Flavobacteriales bacterium
CACAAGATTTCAGCAGGATTTTTCATCCTTTAGAGGGTGGATGTATAGCTGGAATACAGATGTTGAACCATATTTTAGTAGAATTTTAGAAGGTGTTCCTCCCGAATTTCCAGACGAAGTGATCAAAAACTCAGGCGATAGCTTATATGTAAGCAATTTGATAAAAAAGGCCGTCACTTGTGGTTCTTCATTTTACGCCTGGAAATATGAAAGTCTGGCTGGAAAAAATTGCAATGAAGAAATAGCAAAAGGCTTCAACCAAATGACATTAAATTTTAAAAAAGAAGGAAATGCTACTGAGTCGCTTATAATATTACATGGTTTGTTTGGTTCATTAGATAATTGGATGACTTTTGCTAAGCGAATGAGTGAGTATTTTACAGTTTATTTGTTAGATGCCAGAAATCATGGACAGTCTTTCCATAGCGATGAATTTACTTATGAATGTATGGCCAAAGATGTAAAAAATTTTATGGATCAACAGCAAATTGAAGAAGCAATAATATTGGGTCATTCGATGGGAGGTAAAACAGCTATGCAGTTTGCATTTAATTATTCTCATTTAGTAAAAAAATTAATAGTAGCAGATATTGCTCCAAAAGCTTATCCTGTGCATCATGATGAAATTATTAAAGGATTGCAATCATTAGACTTTAGTGTGATAAAAACTAGAGGAGAAGCAGATGAGAAATTAGCTGAAAGCATACCCAATATAGCAGTTCGTCAGTTTTTGTTGAAAAATATGTATTGGAAAGAAAAAGAACAATTAGCATGGCGTTTTAATTTGGATGTAATCGCAGAAAAAATTTTAAATGTTGGAGTAGAGATAAAAGCACCGTTTCCATTTAGTGAGCCTACCTTGTTTGTTAGAGGTGAACGTTCTAACTATGTGTTAGATGAGGATGTAAGCAATATAAAAAATATTTTCCCCAACATGAAATTGGAAACGATTAATGGTTCTGGGCATTGGATTCATGCCGAAAAACCTAAGGAATTTATAAAGGTTGTCGAAGCGTTTCTTTTATAAAGGGAGTTTTCACAGAATGGATTGTTGCAACGTTTGAATTAAGATTTGCGTCTCAAGACAGTATAACAAAAAATAATTTAAATAGGAAAATGCAACAAATATTGCATTTCGTAACATTTTTTGTATTATTGTCGTAACAAATCGTTTAATAAAAAAAACTGAATGAAATTTATTAAGATATGTATGGTTGTTTTTACTCTAGTAATTTCAACCATATCCTTTAGCTTATTTGCTGCTGATTTTTATTGGGTAGGTAATTCAGGTAGTTGGAATAATCCATCTCATTGGTCGTTAAGCAGTGGCGGGCATGGAGGGGTAGGAGTTCCCTCAACAAGTGATAATGTTATTTTTGATAATTTATCAATTACACAACCTTCAGAAATAGTTATTAATCAACAAGCCAATTGCGCTTCGTTTCAGGTGCAAACTTCGTATAAGATTGTTTTTTCATCTAATCATGTTGCTGAATTAAGTATAAATGGAGATTTTCAGGTTAATGAAAATTACGAAAATCAATTTTATGGAAAAACTATTTTTATATCTAATCAATCTGAAACACAAATAAATACAAATAGAGCTACATTTTTAGGTGATATTGAATTCAATGCTTCTTCTAAATTTAATTTAATTAGTGATTTAATTTTAACGGATTCAAACTTTATTTACTTTAAAAAAGGAGAGTTATTAATTGATAATGTTACTGTTTATTCTGGTGGTATTGATGTTAGAAGTAATAGTACAAAGAAAATAACAACTAGAAATGCGGTTGTTTATAATCATCAAAAAGCAAGATTTGATGCCAATAATTTTTCTTTAAGTAATGATAAGTCTGATATTATTATTTTTAGACAAGCTCAAGATGTAAATACAGGAAACCTTGATAAAAATAAACTTACATTTAGTAATGGTTCTAAAATGACTAATACATGTGGAGCAGTACCGTTTACAATAACCGTATCAGTTCTTACAAATTATAATGGTTTTGGAGTTTCTTGTCAGGGAGTTTGTGATGCTGTTGTTTATGTTGATATCACTGGAGGGGTGGGGCCTTTTACTGTTTCATGGTCAACAGGAACTCCTTCACCTGGTTTAGGAGACACTATTTTTAATGTTTGTCAAGGAAATGTTGGTGTTCAGGTTACTGATATGGGTCAAAACCCTCCATTTGGAACACAATGTACTGATCAGGTAAATGTTACTAATCCAATTGCTTTAGCAATTAATTTAATTGGAATTGTACAACCAACTTGTAATGGTGATTGTGATGGAGCAATTGGAACAAACGTAGCTTTTGGAGTTGCTCCTTATTCAATTTCTTGGGTTCAAGTACCTGATACTACACAAACAATTACCAATATATGTGCCGGTGGTTACGATATTAATGTTGTTGATGCTAATGGATGTACAGCAACTCGAAATTTTGTATTAACTGAGCCAGCTCCTTTAACTTTTCAGCTAGATAGTACAAATATTAATTGCTTTGGAACATGTACAGGAACTGCAACAGTATCTAATGAGGCAGGAGCAAACGGCCCTCCATATTCTTATTCTTGGTTACCTAATGGAGAAATAACTTCAGGGATTATTAATTTATGCCCTGGAGTATATACCGTTACTGTTTCTGATGGAGATGGTTGTTCTACTACAGATAGTGTAAATATTACTATTCCAAACCAAATGCAATGGGATACTACAGCTCAAAATGTTAGCTGTGGTGGAGCGTGTGATGGTTCAATTACGGTAAACATTTTAAGTGGAGGAACAGCTCCTTTTACTCACAACTGGAGTACAGGAGTAACTAATAATGGATTTTCTTCAACAATTTCAGGATTGTGTGCCGGAACGTATACAGACTCTATAGTTGACGGAAATGGTTGTGATACAGTCATTACCATAATTATTACAGAACCTGATACCTTATTAACTTCAACAACTTCTTCAGATGTTACTTGTTTCAGTGATTGTGATGGTTATGCGGTAACTACAACTACAGGAGGAACTCCTGTTTATACTTATACCTGGTCGTCAATTCCTGTAGGATTGACATTTAGTGGACAAGGAACAGATTCTATTTTTAATTTATGTCCGGGACAATATGTTGTGAGTATAGTTGATGCTAATAATTGTTCAACCTCAGATACTATAACCATAACAGAACCTGCATTGTTGGTTGCTAACCCTAGTGGCACTGACATGTCTTGTTCAGGTGTTTGTGATGGTAGTGTAACTGCTAACCCAACAGGAGGAACCATGCCTTATTCTTATGTTTGGACTGGTCCGGGAGGCCCTTATAATACACAATCTGTTAATAGTTTGTGTGCAGGAACTTATGTGGTAACTGTTACAGATTCTAATAATTGTGTAGCGATAGACAGTGTGATAGTAACTTCTCCACAACCGCTCGCTATTACTGTTAATAAAACAGATATGTCTTGTAATGGAGTTTGTGATGGAACAGCTACAGCAACAATAACAGGAGGAACTACTCCTTTTACTATCGTTTGGACAAGTGTTCCTGCAGGTCAGGTTGCTGCAGGTCAAGGAACAACTTCTATTTCTGCTCTTTGTGCAGGAACGTATACTATAAATGTTACAGATTCTAATGGATGTACGGCAAACGCTTCTGTTGTAATAAATGAACCAACAAGCATAAATGCTAACTTAACACAAACAGAAGTTACTTGTAATGGAGCTTGTGATGCATCTGCAACTGTAACTCCATCTGGTGGTATTGCACCATACTCTGTTTCGTGGAATGGATTTGCTTTTGTCCCTGTAGTAGGAGGATTTAATACTATAAATGGATTATGTGCAGGTAATCATGCTGTTATTGTTAGAGATGCAAACAATTGTACTACAACAATTAATTTTACTATTACTGAGCCAGCTGCATTAACAACAACCACAACAGGAACTGACTTATCTTGTAATGGAATTTGTAATGGTACTGCAACAACCACTCCTTCAGGAGGAAGTGGAACATATACTTTTACTTGGACAACAATACCTGCGGGACTTACTTTTACCGGCCAAGGAACAAATGCTATAACCAATCTTTGTGCAGGAACATATATTGTTAATATTATGGATACGTCAAATTGTTCAGTTAACGATACTATTGTGATAAATGAACCTCCAGCTATTAATCCGAATATTCAGTTTTCTAATATGAGTTGTAATGGAATCAATGATGGTTCTGCAGTAGCAGTACCTACAGGTGGAAATCCGGCTTATAACATAAGTTGGGTATTATTACCAGGCACTCCAATTGCCGGAAACCCTATAAATGGGTTAGGAGCAGGACAGTATGAAGTGACTATTGTTGATGCTAATGGTTGTGAAGTTAGAGATACTATTACCATTACTAATCCTCCGGTTTTAAATCTTAATGTTACAGCTACAAATGCAAGTTGCCAAGCAATTTGTGATGGTTCTGCTGTAGCAGTAGCTTCAGGGGGAACTCCTGGATATTCATATCAGTGGGATGCTAATGCAGGAAATCAAACTACAGACTCTGCAACAAATCTTTGTGCAGGAACATACAATGTTACAGTAACTGATACTAATGGGTGTACGGCTTCCGGTAATGTTACTATAGCTCCATCAATTACTATTAATATCACAACCACAGCAATCACTATTAGTTGCAATGGTGTGTGTGATGGAAGTGCAACAGCTAACCCATCAGGCGGAACATTGCCTTATTCATACAGTTGGTCTAATGGAGATACTACTCAAACTGCTACAGGTCTTTGTCCGGGGATGGTTTTTGTTACAGTAACTGATGCAAATGGTTGTACTGCAGTTGATTCGGTAAATATGCCTGTTGATCCATCTGTTTTAGTACCAAATGGCGTTATTGATCAGCAAATCACTTGTGCAGGAAATTGCGATGGAATGGTGTCCTCAGCTCCAACAGGAGGAACTCCACCTTATTCAATTTCATGGTCAGTACCTGATACGAATAATGTTTGTCCTGGTATTGCTGTTGTAACAGTTACAGACAACAATGGTTGTATTCAATCTGATACGTTAACGTTAGTAGCACCTGATACCATAACTCCTAATCCTACCATTACTAATGTCTTATGTAGTGGTAATAATACAGGAAGTATTTGTGTTGCTCCAACAGGAGGGACACCTGGATACACTTTTGTTTGGTCAGGAGGTTTAGGCACAAATGCATGTATTAATAATGTGCCAGCTGGAACATATTCTGTAACTATTACTGATTCAAGTGGATGTTCAAGGGTTGACACATTTACTATAACATCACCTTCAGCATTAACATCTAACCCAATACAAACTAATGTAAGTTGTTTTGGAGCTAATGATGGTTCAGCAGGCGTAACTGTTTCTGGAGGTGTTTCTCCATATACTTATACTTGGTCAACAACTGATACTACATCATCTATAACCAATTTAGCACCAGGAAATTATTCTGTAACGGTTATGGATTCTAATGGATGTACAACGGTTCAGAATTTTATTATAACTGAGCCGAATCAATTGTTAGCTAATGCTACAGGAACTAATGTGGCTTGTGGTGGAGCTCCATGTACAGGAAGTGTTACTGCTAGTCCATCTGGAGGTGTGCCAGGGTTTACTTATCTATGGTCAACAAGTACAAATCCTAACTTGGGAACAACACCATCTTTAACCAATTTATGTCCTGATACCTATATAGTAACAGTTACTGATACTAATGGATGTATAGCTGTGGATTCATTTACGGTGACAGCTCCAACAACACTTACAGTTGCTTTAACTTCTACTGACCCAACCTGTAATGGTCTTTCTAACGGAAGTGCTACTGCAACACCAAGTGGTGGAACCGCTCCTTATACTTATTCATGGGTAGGAACATGTGCTCCTTCTCCTAATAATACTGCTACCGTTACTGGTTTGTGTGCAGGAAATTATACGGTAACAGTTACCGATAGCTTAGGATGTAGTTTTGTAGGTAACGTAACCTTAACCGATCCTGCCCTAATTGCTGCAAACCCTGTGGTTACAAATGCTAACTGTGGTGTTTGTGATGGAGTTATTGCTACTTTCCCAACAGGTGGTGATGGAGTTTATTCTCATTCTTGGTCAACAGGAGCTACAAGCTCTACCATAACTAATCTTTGTGCAGGATTTTATACTGATACCATTACCGATAATAGCGGTTGTGTGGGCATCTTTACAATAGCTGTAAGTAATCCAACAGGCCCATCAGGGATTACTTCAACTGTTAATAATGCGACTTGTTTTGGTGCTTGTGATGGATCGTTGAATGCTTTACCGATTGGAGGCACAGCGCCATTTTCATATGCTTGGACTTCTATTCCTCCAGGAGGACCTTATGCTAACGACAGTACATTAACAGGCTTATGTGCAGGTATATATAATTTAATATTAACAGACTCTAACAATTGTATATTGGCAGCAAGCGTTGTTGTTGGTCAGGCAGATAGTATTACTGAAAACTTAAATGTTTCAGATGCAACTTGTTTAGGAACTTGTGATGGGATTGCTTCTGTAGCACCATCAGGAGGAACAGCACCGTATACTTATTTATGGAGTAATGGAGCAACCACTTCTTCAACTTCAGGTTTATGTGTTGGAGCAGCAAGTGTAACTATTACTGATGCAAATGGGTGTAGCAAAGTAGTGAATTTTAATATTACTAGTCCATCTCAACTAACAGCAAGTACTTCTACTACTGATGCTACTTGTAATGGAAATTGTGACGGAACTGCAACAGCAACACCAAATGGGGGGACCGCTCCATATACGTATTCGTGGGATGATGCTTTAAATCAAACTACACAAACAGCGACAGGATTGTGTGCTGGTTCTTATAATGTACAGGTTATTGATGTGAATGGATGTACAACAGTTGAAACAGTTGTTATTAACGAACCAGCTGTTATTACACCAAATTTAACAACTACCGATGCTACTTGCGGCAATGCTGATGGTACTGCCGGAGTTGCTCCTACAGGTGGAACACCGGGATATACTTATCTTTGGGATTTTGGACCTATCGTACCAAATGTCACAGGTTTATTAGCAGGTACCTACTCTGTTACTATCACTGATAATAATGGATGTAGTGTGGTTGTTCCCGTAACAATTAGCAATGCAAACGGGCCAAGTATTTCTTTAAATACAACGAATGTAACTTGTAGTGGTGTTTGTGATGGTTCAGCTTCGGTTGCTGTAACTTCAGGAGTGCCACCTTATACTTATTTATGGAGTAATGGTGCAACCACAACAAGTATTAACGGACTTTGTGCAGGAAATTATACTGTGCAAGTAACCGATGGTAATGGATGTGTAACTGCTCAAGCTTTCACCATTTCAGATAATTCACCTATTAGTGTGGCAGTTTCTACGATAGATGCTACTTGTAATGGTGCTTGTGATGGTTCAGCAATTGCAACTCCAAATGGAGGGACAGCACCTTATACATATAGCTGGAGTACAGGACATACTATTAATGCTGTAGCAGGATTGTGTGCCGGAAATTATATAGTAACAGTAATTGATGCTTTAGGTTGTAGTGTAGTTCAGAATATAAGCATTAATTCATCAAGTAATTTAACTGTTAATGTTTCAGGAAGTAATGCTAGTTGTAACGGAGGAAGCAATGGAACAGCAACAGCCACACCAAACGGAGGAACAGCTCCATATACGTATTCGTGGAATACTGGAGCTACAACAGCTTCTATTTCAGGATTAACAGCAGGAACTTATACGGTAACAGTTACAGATGCTAATGGTTGCTCAACTACTGGTAACGTAACTATTGGAGAAGGTTCTAACATTACTGCAACTATCAACACAACCGATGCAACTTGTGGTGTTTGTGATGGAATAGCTACAGTAACTGCTCCGGCAGGTGGTGCAGGTGGTCCATATACTTATTCGTGGTTACCTGGTGGTCAAACAACGGCCTCAATTAATGGATTATGCCCTGGTGCTTACACTGTTGAGGTTACAGATAATAACGGATGTTCAAATACATTTAATGTATTAATTAGCAATCCAAATGGACCTTCTTTAAGCATGAGCGCTGATAGTGTTACTTGTTTTGGTAATTGTGATGGAATTGCTAATGTTACAGTAACTTCAGGAGCGGCACCATTCATTTATCAATGGGATGATCCAAGCTTATCTAATTTAGATAGTGCAGTAAACTTATGCGCAGGATTATATAATGTTGTAGTGCAAGATGCAAATGGATGTATAAGTGTAGATAGTATAACTGTTGGAACGCCACAACAAATTTTAGCAAATATTACATCAACCAATCCAACATGTAATGGTGTGTGTGATGGTACAGCTACAGCGAACCCAACCGGAGGAATAGGCACCTATTCTTATGCATGGAGTAATGGGCAGCTTACACCAACAGCTACTAACTTATGTGCAGGAACACATACAATTGTTATAACAGATCAAAATGGATGTTCAATAACTGATAGTGTAACATTAACCGAACCAACAAGTATATTAATTACTGCAAGTTCAACTAATCCAACATGTAATGGTGATTGCGATGCAACAGCTTTAGCAACCGCTTCAGGAGGAACTGCTCCATATTCTTACTCATGGAATACATCGCCTGTACAAAACAACTCATTAGCTACTGCTTTATGTGCAGGGACTTATACTGTTACAGTTACGGATGCAAATGGATGTATAGATTCAGCTGTGGTTAATGTGGTAGATAATCCAATTTTAACTACTTCAACAAATACGACACCACCAACATGTAATGGAAATTGTGATGGAACTGCTACTACAACTCCAAGCGGAGGGGCAGCCCCATATAGTTATTCTTGGAGTAACGGACAAACTTCAGCGACAGCTATTAATTTATGTGCAGGAACATATACGGTAACTATTACAGATGGAAATAATTGTACAACCACAGATACAGTGGTTATTAATAATGCACCTGTTGTTAATGATAGTACTGTAGTTACTAACCCAACTTGTGGCGTTTGTAACGGAGCAGTTACTTCTACTCCTGTTGGTGGTGTTGGTCCTTATGATTATGTATGGACAGCTGTTACAGGGTCAAATCCATCACTTCCTGCTACAACCACCAATGCGACAAGTTCTACCGTTAATGGATTATGTGCTGGAACTATTCAACTTCAATTAACGGACTTAGGAACTGGTTGTGTTTCTACTCATACAATAATTATAAATAGTGATGTAACGGCTACAGTTAATATGACTTCTAATGATGAAACATGTGCAAATGCTTGTAATGGAACTGCTTTAGCATCAGTTAGTGGAGGTACTACACCTTATACGTTTAGTTGGTCACCTTCGGGAGGTAATGATTCTTTAGCAACCAACCTTTGTGCAGGATTTTATACAGTAACTATTACTGATGCTAATGGTTGTATTTTAACAGATACAGTTACCATTAATACTAATAATTTGAATTTAAGTATTAGCAATATTGTTCCGGAATCATGTTTTGGAGCTTGTGATGGAATGGCTACTGTGGCAGTAGGAGCTGGAACTCCCCCATTTACTTATCAATGGAATGTTACCAACCCTTTACAAACAACACCAACTGCTACTAATTTATGTGCAGGGATTTATACTGCAGTAGTAACTGATAGTTTAAATTGTGTAGATTCTATTTCTGCTACGATAAATAGTCCAACTCAATTAGTCCCTTCAACTGCTGTAACAACACCAATTAGTTGTAATGGAATTTGTGATGGAGCAATAACAGCAAATCCAAGTGGAGGTTCTGCTCCATATACCTACTTATGGGATGATCCTTTAGCTCAAACTACTCAAACAGCGACAGGGTTATGTGCAGGAACTTATGTAGTGGTTGTTACTGATGCTAACGGTTGTTCTGGAAACGACACCATCACACTTAATGAACCTTCTGCGGTGTTAGCTAATGAAGTAATAGTTACTCCGGCTTGTAATGTTTGTGATGGTTCTATCACCTTAAATCCAACTGGTGGAATTGGACCATTTACCTACTTATGGACAACTCCAACAAGCCCTCCTAATCCAACAACAGCAATGATTACGAATCTTTGTGCTGGAGCTTATTCGGTTGATATAACTGATCAAGGAACAGGTTGTGTAACTACTTTTAATTATGCGTTAAGTAATACTACTGCTCCGGATCCTAATACAACTGTTACAGATATTTCTTGTAATGGTGTTTGTGATGGACAAATTGTTGCTAATCCAACTGGCGGAACTGCTCCTTATAGTATTTCATTTAATCCGGGTGGAACTGCTAATCCTCAAACTAATCTTTGTGGTGGAGTTTACACCGTAACGGTTACCGATTCCGTTGGATGTATTGGTGTAGTGATTGATACTGTTGATGCTCCTGATGCTATGCTTACAAATATTAATTCAACTAATATTACTTGTAATGGTGCAAATGATGGTACAGCAACTGTAAATGTTATTGGTGGAGTTCCAACTTATACTTTTTCTTGGTCACCATCATCTCAAACTACTCAAACAGCAACTGGTTTAAGTGCAGGAACACATATTGTTACAATTACTGATGATAATGGATGTAGTGTGGTTGATAGTGTTATCATTACTGAATCTTCAGCTATTTCTATTATAACATCAACAACAGATGTTACTTGTTCTTCGGTTTGTGATGGTGCTGCTACAGTTACTGTAAGCGGTGGAGCAGGAGGATACACTTTCCAATGGAATGGAGATTTAACTCCCGGACAAACAAATACAGCATCAAATTTATGTTTTGGAGCTAATGGTCTTGTTGTAACTGACCAAAATGGATGTACAGATTCGTTTACTGTAAATATTGGAGCTATTGATACTGTATTGGCTTTTGCCGGAAATGATACTAATGTTTGTTTTGGTTCTCCAATAACATTAATAGGAAATGGCATTGGAAATATAGCTTCAGTAGAATGGTTTGAGTTGCCTAGCATGACTTCAATAGTCACTACTGATACCATAACTGTTACTCCAACATCAGCAGGGCAAGTTTGTTATGTCTATACAGTATATGGGACAAATGCAGGCTGTTTTGATATGGATACGGTTTGTGTAACCATAGATCCATTACCTGTTGCAAATGCAGGTCCTGATGTTACTATTTTTGAAGAAGGTTCTACTCAACTAAATGGTAGTGGAGGTGTGACATATACTTGGACACCTAGTTATGGTTTAAGTGATACAACTATCGCTAATCCGGTTGCTAATCCAATGCAAACTACTACTTATTATTTAACCGTAACATCTCCTGCAGGGTGTGTTTCTACTGATAGTGTAATTGTAACTGTTTTACCTAAAATTGTTTTCCCTGATGGTATTACACCGAATGGTGATGGAGTAAATGATGTTTGGATAATCGATTTTATAGAAGAATTCCCAAATAATGTTGTTGAAATTTACAACCGTTGGGGAGAATTATTATTTCATGCAGATGGGTATAAACAAGATTGGGATGGAAGCTATAATGGTAAACCATTACCAATAGGAACTTATTATTTTGTAATAGAGTTAAACGATGGAAAAACTAAACCTTATACAGGTCCGATAACCATTTTAAGGTAAGTTATAAGATGAAATTGTATATGAAGAATTATATAGTAATATTGGTTTTGATATTGTCAGGAAGTGCGGTATTTGCTCAGCAATTACCACATTTTAGTCAATATTATTTGAATGACTTTTTGATTAATCCTGCTGTAGCAGGTACTAGAGATTATTTTGAAGGAAAATCAAGTCATCGTTATCAATGGGAAGGAATTACCGATGCTCCTCGTACATATACGTTAAGTGTAAACGGACCAATGAAAAATGAAAAGATGGGGTTGGGAGGATATTTATTTACCGATATGGTAGGACCAACAAGAAGAACAGGTTTTAATTTGGCTTACTCTTATCATGTTAGATTAAATGAAACCTTAAAATTATCATTTGGACTTTCTGCCGGATTATTACAATTTATGATAGATGGTTCTAAAGTTACGTTAAGAGATGAGGGAGATGTTATTTTAACCAATGGAGTACAAAAAGTATTGGTGCCCGATGCAGGTTTTGGAACTTACTTATATCATGAGAAATATTATGTGGGATTTTCTGCTCCACAATTATTAAACAGTAGAGTAAAGTTTTTTAATGAAGGAGATAATCCAAATGGAACCTTACCGGCTCATTTCTTTTTAACAGGGGGGTATAAGTTTGATATAACGGATGATTTTATGTTAGAGCCCTCCTTTTTTGTAAAGTATATCTCTCCTGCTCCTGTAATGTATGATGGTAGCTTAAGAATAATGTATAAACAGAAAGTTTGGTTGGCAGGTACCTATCGTCATCGTGATGCGGTTGCTGTTTCGGTGGGTTATTTGATTTACGATTATTTTACTGTAGCTTATGCGTATGATTTTACCACCACCAATTTAAAAAATTATAACAATGGCTCACATGAATTAATGATAGGCATTAGGTTTCATAAAAATGAACCCAAAACGACATCAGCTCCTTCAATAAATTAAGAAACTAATAAAAGCATATAAAAAAAACCACTTTGGAACTCCAAAGTGGTTTTTTTGTTTTAGATAAAAATAAGTTTTAGTTACAATTTTTATCTAAAGATGCTTCAATGTTTAATTCAACAACCGACCATAATTTACTAACACCATCTTCTCCTTTGTGTAAGTCTTCACAAACTTTGTTTAGTGAAGCAATAGCAGCATCTCCATTCCAGTTGATTAAATCAATTTCTCCGATTAAACTTATTTTGTTATCATTAACCTTGTAGTCTAGTGTAACTTCTTTTTCAATGTTGTTTAGGGTTAAGTAAAATGTACAAGTTCCGCTTTCATTGTTTCCTTTAGCTGATTTTACCTGACCAATAATTAAATCGGTAGCGTCCATTGCACCAAAGAAAGATTCGATAATTTTTTTATCTCTGCCTTCATCTTTAGTAAAAGTACTTTCGGTCATTATAGTAAAGTTAATTCCATTAAGTACATCGGTTATTTTAGTAGATTTTTCTCCACCTTTAACCATTACCTGATTAAAAGTTCCTCCAACACCCACTTTATCAGTTGTTTTAAAGGCTGTCCAGCTTACAGTTGCAGAAGAGGATTTAGTGTATTCATAAAAACAGATAGGTTCACTACTATTGACTGTGTTATTTTTGTCTTTATCGCTCTCAGCACAAGAAATTAGAAACAAAGAAGTAATAATTACTGTAGGAAAAATAATTTTTTTCATAATATAAAAT